>NZ_JBFUFR010000024.1:0-105528 GCF_056403315.1 Roseateles sp. P2_H4
GGCGATGTGCTTGCGGCTCGATGCCGCAAGCATCGCCGTCCCCTCGGGGGACCGACCAGGCTCGCCTGCGTACAGCCAGGCGAGACTGGGCGAGGGGCACCATCACTTCACCTCGAGCTTCATCGTGTTGGCGATGAAGGCCAGGATGTCGCTGCGCTCCTCGATGATCTTCGAGGTGGGCTTGCCCGCGCCATGACCGGCATTGGTCTCGATGCGGATCAGCTTGGGCGCCGCGCCGGTGTCGGCGGCCTGCAGCGTCGCGGCGTACTTGAAGCTGTGGGCCGGCACGACGCGGTCGTCATGGTCACCGGTCGTGATCAGCACGGCCGGGTACTTGGTGCCGCTCTTGATGGTGTGCACCGGCGAATAGGCACGCAGCGCGTTGAACATCTCCGGGCTGTCGGCGCTGGTGCCGTAGTCGGTGGCCCAGGCCCAGCCGATGGTGAAGTTCTGATAGCGCAGCATGTCCATCACGCCGACCTGCGGCACGGCGACGGCGAACAGATCCGGGCGCTGGTTGGTGACGGCGCCGACGAGCAGGCCGCCGTTGCTGCCGCCGTTGATGGCCAGCGTCGCCGGGCTGGCGACCTTGTTCTTGACCAACCAATCGCCGGCGGCGATGAAGTCGTCGAAGACGTTCTGCTTCTTCAGCTTGGTGCCGGCCTCGTGCCAGGCCGAGCCGTACTCGCCGCCGCCGCGGATGGAGGCGATGACGTAGACGCCGCCCATCTTCATCCACGTGGCCGCCGTGACGCCATAGCCCGGCGTTATGGAGATGTCGAAACCGCCGTAGCCATAGAGCAGCGTCGGGTTGCTGCCGTCCAGCTTCAGGCCCTTCCTGGCGGCGATGAAGATCGGGAAGCGGGTGCCGTCCTTGCTGGTGACGAACTCGCGGCGGGTTTCGAACTCGTCGGCGTTGAAGGCCGTCTTGGGCTTCTTGAACAAGCTGACCTTGCCGGTCTTGACGTCGTAGCGATGGATCTCGGCCGGCGTGGTCAGGCTGGTGTAGCTGAAGAAGGTTTCCTTGTCGCTCCAGCGGCCGCCGAAGCCGCCGGCGGTGCCGACGCCGGGCAGCTTGACCTCGCTGAGCTGCTTGCCGTCGGCGCCATGCACGCGCACCAGCGTGGCGGCGTCATGCAGATAGCTCAGCAGGAAGCGGCCGCCGACGGCGGAGGCCATGGTCATCGCGTCGGGGCCTTCGGCCACCAGCGTCTTCCAGTTGGCCTGCGCCGGGTTCTTCAGGTCGACGGCGACCAGCTTGCCGCGCGGTGCGCCCTTGTCGGTCTTGACGATGAGCTTGCCACCGACGGCGGCGATGGGGGTGTACTGGGCGTCGAAGTCCAGCGTGATGGGCTGGGGCTTGCCGCCGGCGAAGCCGCCCTTGGGCAGGGGTAGCACCATCAGGCCGTTCTTGCTGCCGGCGCTCTTCCAGACGCTGATGAGCAGCAGCTGGCCGTCGTCCGAGACCTCGGTGCCGAAGCCCCATTCCTTGTCGTCGCGGTTCTCGGCGACGAGAACGTCCTCGCCCTGGGCCGTGCCGAGGCGGTGGTAGTAGAGCTTCTGGAAGTAGTTGGCGCCGGTCAGCTTCTCGCCTTCCTTGGGCGCGTCGTAGCGGGCGTAGAAAAAGCCCTTGCCGTCGGCCGTCCAGGCGGCGCTGCTGAACTTGACCCAGTCGATCTTGTCGGCTAGGTCCTGGCCGGTGGCGAGGTCGCGCACCTTCCAGGTCTGCCAGTCGGAGCCGGCACCGGCGATGCCATAGGCCAGCAGCTTGCCGTCGCGCGAGGGCACGACGCCGCTCAGCGCCACGGTGCCGTCCTTGGACAGCAGGTTGGGGTCCAGCGCGACGACGGGCGCGTCGCTCAGCGACTTGGCCGTGTACAGCACGTTCTGCTGCTGCAGGCCGTCGTTGCGGGTCCAGAAATAGCGGCCGCCCTCGCTGAAGGGGATGCCGAAGCGCTCGAAGTTGTAGAGCTCGGTGTAGATGCGGCGCGCCGGCAGGCGCTGCGGCATGGCGGCGAGGAATTTGTCGGTGACCTCGTTCTGCTGCACGACCCAGGCCTTGGTCTCGGCGCTGTTGTCGTCCTCCAGCCAGCGGTAGGGGTCGGCAACGGCGGTGTCGTGATACGCGTCGATCTGGTCGGCCTTGCGCGTGACGGGATAGGTCAGCGACTGGGCCTGCGCGCTGGTAGCGAGCACGGCGGCGATGGCGATGGCAGACAGGGTGAGCTTCATCAGGCGGAGTCCTGGATTCGAGGAAGCGCCGATTCTCAGCGCGACCGCCCAGCCCCGCCGATCGTCATGCGATGAAGCCCTGACAGCAAAAACCCGGAGATCATGCCCACCGGCTCGCAGGCCGGTGGTCCTTCGTCAGGCGTCGGACAGGCCGCAGGGCCTGTCCTCGGTCCGGACTCAGCTCCGGTAGTCGGCGTTGATGGACACGTAGTCGTGGCTGAGGTCGCAGGTCCAGACCGTCGCGCTGGCCTGGCCACGGTTCAGGCCGACGCGGATGGTGATTTCCGACTGCTTCATGACGCGCTGGCCGTCTTCCTCGCGGTAGGTGGGCAGGCGCCCGCCCTGGCGCACGATCGCGACGTCGTCCAGGTCCAGATCGATGAGCCCCTGGTCGAGGTCGCCGATGCCGGCATAGCCGACCGCGGCAAGGATGCGGCCGAGGTTGGGGTCGCTGGCAAAAAAGGCCGTCTTGACCAGGGGCGAGTGGGCGATGGCGTAGGCCGCGAGCTTGCACTCGGCCTCGTCGCGGCCTCCCTCGATGGTGATGGCGATGAACTTGGTCGCACCCTCGCCGTCGCGCACGATGGCCTGGGCCAGCTCCTGGGCCAGCGCGATCAGCGCCTCGCGCAGCACCTTGGCGTCGGCGCTGTCCAGCGACGTGATCTCGGCATGCGCGGCCTTGCGGCTGGCGATCAGCATGAAGCAGTCGTTGGTGGACGTGTCGCCGTCGATGGTGATGCGGTTGAAGGAGGCGTCCGCGGCTTCCTTGACGAGGGGTTGCAGCAGGGCCGGAGCGATGTTGGCGTCCGTGGCGACGAAGCCCAGCATGGTGGCCATATTGGGGCGGATCATGCCGGCGCCCTTGGAGATGCCCGACAGCGTGACCGGCACGCCGCCGATCTCGATGCGGCGCGAGGCGGCCTTGGGCAGGGTGTCCGTCGTCATGATGCCGGCGGCGGCCTCGGCCCAGTTGTCGGCCTTCAGCGCAGCCAGGGCCGCGGGCAGGCCGGCGGTGATGCGCTCGACGGGCAGCGTTTCCATGATGACGCCGGTCGAGAAGGGCAGGATCTGCTCCGGTTGGCAGCCGATCAGGCCGGCCAGGGCCTGGCAGGTTTCACGGGCGCGGGCGAGGCCGTCGGCACCGGTGCCGGCGTTGGCATTGCCGGTGTTGATCAGCAGCGCGCGGATGGCCGAGCCGCCGGCCAGGTGCTCGCGGCAAAGCTGCACGGGCGCGGCGCAGAAGCGGTTGGTGGTGAAAACGCCGGCGACGGCGGCGCCCTCTTCCAGCGCGATGACGCTGAGGTCGCGCCGGTTGGCCTTGCGCACGCCGGCCATGGTCACGCCGAGGCGCACGCCCGGCACGGGCAACAGGGAGGCGGGATCGGGGGCGGTGAGATTGACGGGCATGGCGCGCTCGGTGGGAGTCAGGGAAAGCGCGCGGATTGTAGGAAGCAGAAAAGCAAAAAGGCTCCCGAGGGAGCCTTTTCAGCGGCGCGCGCTGCGCTCAGCGCGGCAGGCGGCGGCGGGCGATCATGCCGATGGCGCCCAGACCGGCCAGCAGCAGGGCATAGGACTCGGGCTCGGGAACGGCGACCGTCGGCGTGGCGACAACCAGATCCTGGTAGTTGGCGTTGCTGAGCTTGGTCAGGCTGTACAGCGATGCGCCGTGGTAGGCCTGAGCGGCGGCCAGGTAGCTGCTGGCAAAGGTCTGCGCGCCGGTGGCCGTGGTGAGCTGCGCGCCCGACAGGCCGGCGGTCTTCAGGAAGAAGTTGCCGTTGTTCTCGGCCAGGCTCAGCGTGCCGCTGGCCTCGCGCATGATTTCCCACACGGCGAGCTGGAAGCCTGCTTGCTGCGCGCCGTCATGCACGGAGCCGAAGCTGCTGGAGTACAGCGCCTGCAGCAGGGTGCCCTGCGTGCCGCTGAAGCTGCCGACCGTGTAGGTCTTGAAGCCCCTGCTCGTGATCGCGAACGACTGGTCGGGTTCGATGCAATAGGCCTGGAAGCTGCCGGTGGCCGCGTTCGTGTAGTTCAGGCCGCCGGTGATGTAGTTGGCCGTCAGCGAAGTCGTGAGCGCCGGGTCGCCGGCATCGCGGCTATCGAAACGGATGCTGACGTCGGCGAAGGCCGTGGCACTGGACAGCAGGGCTGCGGCGAGGGCGAAAGACTTGATCATGGTGGACTGCTCGTGAATTTCGGTCAGCCGGCTCAGCCGACGCGGCGGCGGCGCGACAGGCTCAAGCCAGCCAGGGCGACGGCGACAAGGGCCAGGGCGGTGGGCTCGGGCAGGTCGACGCCGCGGCCATTCAGCTGGGCTTGGTAGCCTTCGGGCGACTTGACGCCGTAGCCTTCACCGACGACATGCAGTTCCCAGTTGCCGGCCGACAGCCACAGCGGGCTCAGGCCCCAGGTTTCGGTGCCGCTCTCGTCGGCGTCCCAGTCGATGGCATGGGTTTCGGTCAGCGCGACGGTTGTACCGCCCAGCTTCAGGAAGGCCGACGTGATGTTCACGCTGGCGCTCGGCTCAGGGGAGAGGGTGAGGAGGGACGCGCCCAGTAGGGTCTGGCTGGTCAGCGTGAAGTTGAAGATGTTGTCGAAAGCGGCCGCGTCCTGGCCGTTGGACATGATGTTGTTGTTGCCGAAGGTGAACGACACCGGCGCGGCGGCGGCGGTACCGGCGGCGAAGGCCAGACTCAGGGCGGCGAAGGCTGTAGACAACGATTTCATGACGCGCTTTCAGGTTCTCTATTCGGGTCTACCCGGTGTTTTACCGGGGTATGGGCTGCACTCTAGGGGGGTGGACAAGGGCCTGGCACCCCTCATGCGTGTGGCGCAGGGGTCTGGTTGTGCCCAAACGCACGGTTTCCCCCCCACATGGGTGGGCTGAGCGAGGCCGGCGGCCCAATGAAAACGGGCCGGCTGAGCCGGCCCGTGAGGGATCGAGACCTGGAAACTCAGGCCAGCTTGCCGTGGCAGAGCTTGAATTTCTTGCCGCTGCCGCAGGGGCAGGGGTCGTTGCGGCCGATGTGGCCGTACTCGGCCAGCAGCGTGGCGGGGTCGACGTCCTGGCTGATGGAGCCGTCCTCGTTCGGGTGCTGGTAGGTCACGTTGGACACCGCTTCGGCACGGCGCTCCATGGCCTCGGCGGCCTGGCTGGCCTCTTCCTGGCTCTGGATGCGCACATTCATCAGCGTGCGGGTGACTTCCATCTTCACGAGGTCCAGCAGCTGGGAGAACAGCTCGAAGGCTTCGCGCTTGTATTCCTGCTTGGGGTTCTTCTGGGCGTAGCCGCGCAGATGGATGCCCTGGCGCAGATAGTCCAGCGCGGCCAGGTGCTCGCGCCAGCGCTGGTCGATGCTCTGCAGCAGCACCATGCGCATGAAGGGGTTGAACTGATCGATGCCGACGCGGTCGAGCTTGTCCTGGAACAGCTCGTCGCCGGCCTTGGTGACGGCGGCCAGCAGGTCCTCGTCGGTGATGGAGTCGCTCTTCTTGACGAGTTCGGTCAGTGACAGGCCGATCTGCCATTCGCCCTGCAGCACCTGCTCCAGGCCGGGCAGGTCCCACTGCTCTTCCACGCTCTCGGCGGGCACGAAGGTGCGCACGACGTCGGTCAGCGTGGATTCGCGCAGCGAGGCGATCTGGGCGACCAGGACCTCGGCCTCGAGGATGTCGTTGCGCTGCTGGTAGATGACCTTGCGCTGGTCGTTCGACACGTCGTCGTACTCGAGCAACTGCTTGCGGATGTCGAAGTTGCGGGCCTCGACCTTGCGCTGGGCGCCCTCGATGCTGCGCGTGACGATGCCGGCCTCGATGGCCTCGCCCTCGGGCATCTTGAGCCGGTCCATGATGGCGCGCACGCGCTCGCCGGCGAAGATGCGCATCAGCTGGTCGTCCAGCGACAGGTAGAAGCGCGAGGAGCCCGGGTCGCCCTGGCGGCCGGCACGGCCACGCAGCTGGTTGTCGATGCGGCGGCTCTCGTGGCGCTCAGTCGCGATGATGCGCAGGCCGCCCTCGGCGCGCACCTTGTCGTGCAGGCCCTGCCACTCGTCCTTGAGCTGCTGGATGCGGCGCGCCTTCTCGTCGGCGGGAATGGCGTCGTCGGCCTCGAGGAACTTGACCTGGTTCTCGACGTTGCCGCCCAGCACGATGTCGGTGCCGCGGCCGGCCATGTTGGTGGCGATGGTGATGACGCCCGGGCGACCGGCCTGGGCGACGATCTGCGCTTCCTTCTCGTGCTGCTTGGCGTTCAGCACGTTGTGGGGCAGCTTGGCCTGGTCCAGCAGCTTGGAGATCAGCTCCGAGTTCTCGATGGACGTCGTGCCGACGAGCACCGGCTGGCCGCGCGTGTGGCAGGCGCGGATGTCCTCGATGACGGCGTTGTACTTTTCCTTGTCGGTCTTGTAGACCAGGTCCAGTTCGTCCTTGCGGATGGTCGGGCGGTTCGGCGGGATGACGACGGTCTCGAGGCCGTAGATCTCCTGGAACTCATAGGCCTCGGTGTCGGCCGTGCCCGTCATGCCGGACAGCTTGCCGTACATGCGGAAGTAGTTCTGGAAGGTGATGGAGGCCAGCGTCTGGTTCTCGGCCTGGATCTGCACGCCTTCCTTGGCCTCGACGGCCTGGTGCAGGCCATCGCTCCAGCGGCGGCCGCTCATCAGGCGGCCGGTGAACTCGTCCACGATGGTGACTTCGCCGCCCTGCACGACGTAGTGCTGGTCACGGTGATAGACGTGGTGGGCCCGCAGCGCTGCATTCAGGTGATGCATCAGCGTGATGTTGGCCGCGTCGTAAAGGCTGGCGCCCTCAGGGATCAGGCCGGCCTCGGTCAGCAGCGCTTCCGCGACCTCGTGACCATCCTCGGTCAGGTGGATCTGGTGCGACTTCTCGTCCACCGTGAAGTCGCCGGCCTCGATGACGCCCTCGCCGGTGCGCGGGTCGAGCTCGCCGATCTGCTTCTTCAGCTTGGGCACGACGGCGTTGATGCGCAGATAGACGTCGGTGTGGTCGTCGGCCTGGCCCGAGATGATCAGCGGCGTGCGCGCCTCGTCGATGAGGATGGAGTCCACCTCGTCGACGATGGCGTAGGCCAGGCCGCGCTGCACGCGGTCGGCCGTCTCGTAGACCATGTTGTCGCGCAGGTAGTCGAAGCCGTACTCGTTGTTGGTGCCGTAGGTGACGTCGGCGGCATAGGCGGTCTGCTTCTGCTCGCGCGGCGCCTGTGGCAGGTTGATGCCCACCGACAGGCCCAGGAAGGTGTACAGCTTGCCCATCCACTCGGCGTCGCGACGCGCGAGGTAGTCGTTCACCGTGACGACGTGGACGCCCTTGCCCGTCAGCGCATTCAGGTAGACCGGCAGCGTCGCCATCAGCGTCTTGCCTTCGCCGGTGCGCATTTCGGCGATCTTGCCGTCGTTGAGCACCATGCCGCCGATCAGCTGCACGTCGAAGTGGCGCATCTTCAGCGCGCGCTTGCTGCCCTCGCGGCAGACGGCAAAGGCCTCGGGCAGGATGTCGTCGACGGTCTCGCCGGCGGCGATGCGCTGCTTGAACTCGGCCGTCTGGGCGCGCAGTTCGTCGTCGCTCAAGCCCTCGTACTTCGGCTCCAGCGCGTTGATCTTCGCCACGGTGCGGCGGTACTCTTTAAGCAGACGCTCGTTGCGGCTACCGAAAATCGAGGTGAGAAGCTTGGGCAACATGCTGCGAAGGAATGAGGAGCTGCGCGGCACCGGCCGGGGTCCCGGCGGGTGGAAGGCGCGAATCTGAGGGCATGGCAGGGCATTGCAAGACGGACTTGCCCGGCCGCGCAAAACGGCGCAGTTTAGCAGCGGGCCATGAAGCGGCCGGCCGCCTGACTACACTGCGGCCATGGCCACCCCGCCCCGCTATCTCGCGCCCAGGAGCTCGCGCGCCAGCGTCCCGTCGCCGACACCGGTGGCCGACGCGCTGCGCGCCCATGAAGGCCTGAGCCAGCTCAGCGCGCGCCTGGACGCGTCGCGGCGGCGGCTGCGCATCATCTCGCCCGCCCTGCCCGGCAACCTGCTGGCCAGCCTGCAGCCCGGGCCGCTGGACGAGGACGGCTGGAGCCTGCTGGCCGCCAACGCGGCCGTTGCCGCCAAGTTGCGCCACCTGCTGCCGCGCCTGGAAGCGCTGCTGGCCCAGGCCGGCCTGCCGGGGCATATCCGCGTCAAGCTGATCCAGAAATGAAAAAACCCACGGTCGCGAGACCGTGGGTTTTTGATTGGTGCCGGCTATCGGATTCGAACTGATGACCTACCGCTTACAAGGCGGTTGCTCTACCAACTGAGCTAAGCCGGCGAAGGACGCGAATTCTAGACGTTCACTTCACCCGTTTCAGCGAAGGCCGCGGGCCGCCGCTGGGAGTGTCCGGCGGGGGCGGCGTGTCGTCACCCTCGTCGTTGGCTTCGCTCGCCAGGCGCAGGCCGCTGCGCCGCGGCTCCGTCGCCACAGGGGCGGCGGGCACGTGGGCGCCTTCGGCCAGGGGCTCGGGGGCCGGGAAGGCCATGCCCTGGCCGTTCTCGCGGGCGTAGATGGCCACGACATGGTCCACCGGCACGATGATCTCGCGCGCGACACCGCCGAAGCGGGCCTTGAACTGGATGAACTCGTTGCCGAGGTCCAGTCCGCTGGTCGCATCGAAGCCGATGTTCAGCACGATCTCGTTGTTCGAGACGTACTCCATCGGCACCTGCACCGAGCGGTCGACGTGGACCGCGACATAGGGCGTGAAGCCGTTGTCCGTGCACCAGTCGTGCAGGGCACGGATCAGGTAGGGGCGGGTGGACGTGCCATTGCCCGCGCCGCCTTCGATCCCTTGCGATTTATCCATGTACAACAGTCAACCCGGTCAGGGCGCAATTCGGTCAGTAGACCCAGCAACCGACAGTGGAACCGGCTTGGCCAGCCCACTGACGGCTCCCCATGAGGCGAAGCGCGCAGGCGCTTCGGGGGACGATCAGCGGCGCATGACCTTTTCCGAGGGCGTCAGCGCCTCGATGTAGGCCGGGCGGCTGAAGATGCGCTCGGCGTACTTCAGCAGCGGCAGCGCGTTCTTGGACATGTCGATGCCGTAGTAGTCCAGGCGCCACAGCAGCGGGGCGATGGCCACGTCGAGCATCGAGAAGTCGTCGCCCAGCATGTACTTGTTCTTCAGGAAGATCGGGGCCAGCTGGGTCAGGCGGTCGCGGATCTGCGAGCGGGCCTTTTCCAGTTGCTTGTCCGTCGCCTTGGTCGTCGTGCCGCGGCCTTCGAGGATGTTCACGTGGGCGAACAGCTCCTTCTCGAAGTTGAGCAGGAACAGGCGCACGCGGGCGCGCGCCACCGGGTCGCCGGGCATCAGCTGCGGGTGCGGGAAGCGCTCGTCGATGTACTCGTTGATGATGTGCGATTCGTACAGGATGAGGTCGCGCTCGACGAGGATGGGCACCTCGTTGTACGGGTTCATCAGTGCGATGTCTTCGGGCTTCGCGAACAGGTCAACGTCACGGATTTCGAAGTCCATGCCTTTCTCGAACAGCACAAAGCGGCAGCGGTGCGAGTAGGGGTCGGTGGTACCGGAGTAGAGGACCATCATGGCTTGGGCTCCCGAGGGGTCAGTCAATCAAAACTCACGCGGCAGGCCGCCGCGCAAAAAGCAAACGCAGTGGGTGGCTGGATGCCCTCCCCACTGCGTGTTTGGCACCGCTTTGAGGCAGTGCCGGGACTTGCAGGTCTACTTCACATCCTTCCAGTACGAGGCGTTCAGACGCCAGGCGAATACGGTCAGGATGGACAGGAAGATCAGCACGATGACGCCCAGCTGGAAACGCTGGCCTTGTGCCGGCTCGCCCATCCACTGCAGATAGGCGACCAGGTCGGCCACCGCTTCGTCGTACTGGCGCTCGGACAGCGTGCCGGGCGTCAGCTGCTGATAGCCGGCGAAAACGTGGATCTTCTTGTCGTGGTCATGCGGGTCGGCCACTTCCTCGAACTTGGCGGCGCGCTGGCCCTGCAGTTCCCACAGCACATGCGGCATCGCGACGCTGGGGAAGGCCAGGTTGTTCCAACCGGTAGCCTTCGTGTCGTCGCGGTAGAAGTTCCGCATATAGGTGTAGAGGTAGTCCGCACCCGAGCCCTTGGCGCCATCGGCGCGCGAGCGCGCGATGACGGTCAGGTCGGGCGGGTTGGCGCCGAAGAAGGCCTTGGCGTCCTTCGCGTCCAGGCTGACCTTCATGGTCTCACCGACCTTCTCGGCCGCGAACAGCAGGTTGTTCTTGATGTCGGCTTCGGACAGGCCGATGTCGCGCATGCGGTTGTAGCGCATGTAGGCGGCCGAGTGGCAGTTCAGGCAGTAGTTGACGAACAGCTTGGCGCCGTTCTGCAACGCAGCCATGTCCGCCATCTTTTCCTTTGGGAACTTGTCCCACTCGATGCCGCCACTGGAAGCGTGGGCGGCACCAGCCAGGCTCAGCGAAGCCAGCAGGAGAGCGATCAGCTTTTTCATTTGTGTTGTTGCTCCGCGGCTCAGTGGGCGTGGAAGGTCACACGGTCGGGCACCGGCTTGGGCGTCCCCAGGCGGCTCCACCACGGCATCAGCAGGAAGAAGCCGAAATAGAACAAGGTGCCCACCTGGGCGACCAGGGTGCCCATGTCGCTCGGCGGCTGGATGCCGAGGTAGCCCAGCCACAGGAAGAAGACGACGAAGACGGCGTAGACAACCTTGTGCCAGTCCGGGCGATAGCGGATCGACTTGACCGGGCTGTGGTCCAGCCAGGGCAGGAAGAACAGGATGACGACCGCGCCGCCCATGACGACCACGCCCCAGAACTTCGCGTCGAAGACTTTGAGCAGGAAGATCAGCACGGCAGCCGCCACCAGCAGCGCCACCTTGGCCGCGCCACCGAACTTGCCCTTCAGGAAGCTCACGACGGCCGCGATGCCGACGACGCCGCAGAGCACGTTGACCATGGTGTCGGTCGTCGCGCGCAGCATCGAGTAGAACGGCGTGAAGTACCAGACCGGGGCGATGTGCGCCGGCGTCTTCAGCGGGTCGGCCGGGATGAAGTTGTTGTACTCGAGGAAGTAGCCGCCCAGTTCCGGTGCGAAGAACAGGATGGACGTGAAGGCCATCAGGAACAGGCAGACGCCGTAGATGTCGTGCACCGTGTAGAACGGGTGGAAGGCCACGCCGTCCAGCGGGATGCCGGTCTTGGGGTCCTTGTGCTTCTTGATCTCGACGCCATCGGGGTTGTTGGAACCGACGTCGTGCAGGGCCAGCAGGTGGGCCACCACCAGGCCCAGCAGCACCAACGGCACGGCGATGACGTGGAAGCTGAAGAAGCGGTTCAGCGTCGCGTCACCGACGACATAGTCGCCGCGGATCATCAGCGCCAGGTCCGGGCCGACGAAGGGCACGGCAGCGAACAGGTTCACGATGACCTGGGCGCCCCAGTAGGACATCTGGCCCCAGGGCAGCAGATAGCCCATGAAGGCCTCGGCCATCAGGCACAGGAAGATCGCGCAGCCGAAGATCCAGACCAGCTCGCGCGGCTTGCGGTAGCTGCCGTAGATCAGGCCACGGAACATGTGCAGGTAGACCACGACGAAGAAGGCCGAGGCGCCCGTGCTGTGCATATAGCGGATCAGCCAGCCCCAGGGCACGTCGCGCATGATGTACTCGACCGACGCGAAGGCCAGGCCGGCATCGGGCTTGTAGTGCATCACCAGGAAGATGCCGGTGACGATCTGGATCACCAGCACCAGCAGCGCCAGCGAGCCGAAGACATACCACCAGTTGAAGTTCTTCGGTGCGTAGTACTCCGACATGTGGACCTTGTAGGCGTCGAACGCGGTCGGGAACCGGTTCTCCAGCCAGGTCATGGTCTTCACGCCTGCCGAGGCGCCTGCGGGTGCTTCTTTGAATTCAGCCATGTCTCGTCCCGTGGTTCCGTTTAGGCCTTCTTGTCTTCACCAATGACCAGTCGGGTGTCCGACAGGTACATATACGGCGGCACTTCGAGGTTGTCGGGCGCGGGCTTGTTCTTGAACACGCGGCCGGCCATGTCGAAGGTCGAGCCGTGGCAGGGGCACAGGAAACCGCCTGTCCAGTCGTCGGGCAGCGAGGGCTGGGCACCGGTGGCGAACTTGTCGCTCGGCGAGCAGCCCAGGTGGGAGCAGATGCCCACTACCACCAGGTATTCCTTCTTTTCCTGCCGCGAACGGTTCTCGTTCTTGGCGTACTCGGGGATCGGGAAAGCCTTGCGGTCCGAATTCGGATCGGCCAGCTGGCCGTCGTTCTTCTTCAGGGCCTCAAGCTGCTCCGGCGTGCGGCGCACGATCCAGACCGGCTTGCCGCGCCATTCGACGGTGAGCTTTTCGCCCGGCTTGATGCCGGAGATGTCGACCTCGACGGGGGCACCGGCGGCCTTGGCGCGCTCGCTCGGCGCAAAAGTGCTGACGAAGGGCACGGCGGTCGCAACGCCACCAACGGCGCCAGCGCAACCGGTTGCAATCAACCAGGTCCGCTTGCCTTGGTCCACTTGCTGGTCACTCATGAGGGTCCTCTAAAGAGACTTCTGATCAGGGGCAGCCCAGGATTCTAACGGACGCTTACCCACGGCTCGGCCAAGCGGCGACCGACCACAGGTTTACCCGCCTTCTAGGTGCATGGACTTGGCGCCAACATCGCCCGAGTCATCTCACAGACATCGCCATCCAGGAGGCCCGCATGAGTTTCTTCTCCGAGTTCAAGGAGTTCGCCGTCAAAGGCAATGTCGTCGACCTGGCGGTCGGCGTGATCATCGGCGGCGCCTTCGGCAAGATCGTCGACTCCCTGGTCGGTGACGTCATCATGCCGGTCGTCAGCAAGATCTTCGGCGGGCTGGACTTCAGCAATTACTTCATCCCGCTGGCCGGCCAGACGGCCACCACGCTGGCCGAAGCCAAGAAGACCGGCGCCGTGCTGGCCTATGGCAGCTTCCTGACCGTTTCGCTGAATTTCATCATCCTGGCCTTCGTCATCTTCCTGATGATTCAGCAGATCAACCGCCTCAAGCGTGAGCCCGAAGCCGCCCCCGCGCCGACCGAGCCGCCGCCCACGCCGGAAGATATTCAGCTGCTGCGCGAGATTCGCGACTCGCTGAAGCGCTAAGCTCTCGCCCCGCTCCGCCGCCCGGTAAGCAATAGTTACCGGGCTTTTTTTTGCCACCAATTTGGCAACCCGTTGAAAACCCGTGCTTGTTGCAAGCGCGATACTTTCGATGCAGCTCGTGCCACTTTGTTGATGAACGCGCCAGAGATACGCCTCAATCCTCACCTCGAAGCCTCGCTGACCCGCATCCGTCTGGCGGGTGAGCAGGCGGCTGAGCGCTGCGCGGAAGGACTTGGGCTGTTGGCGCTGTCCTCCGGCCAGGTCAAGAAGCGCGACACGCTGCTGGCGGCTCAATTCGTTTTCCGCCAGCAGCAAGGCGTGTTTTCGCAGCGTTTTGTGCAGAGTTTGCGCAAGCAGGTCGCGGCCGAGCAATCCGATCCCAAGCCGCAGACCGCGGCGCCAGCCAAGAAGGGCTGGGGCGAGCTCTCGCTGATGGACGACGACCAGGTCAACAACCTGGTGGCCGCCGACCGCATCGGCCTGGCCATCGGCCACCACTGCGAGTGGGAGCTGCGCGAGGTCGAGTCCTATGTCGCCGGCATCCAGGTCGGCGAGCGCAACCCCTTGCGGCCCGAACTCATCGGCCAGGGCCTGCTCGACGCCATCCAGGCCATCACCGACGACCCCGTCACCCGCCAGACCCTGACCGACGAGCTGACCCGCTCCCTGGCCCAGGAGATGCGCGCCTGCTACGGCGACATCGCCGAGCTGCTGCGCTCGCGCGGCCTGCGCCCCCAGGATTTGCGTGTGCGCGCGACGCCGGACGGCGCGGCCTCGCGCCTGGGTGGCCTGGGCGCCCCCACCCAGCCGGGCGACCTCGATTCGGGTCACGGCGGCATGTCCACCCGCGGCGGCTACGGCGGCTCGGGGCATGGCGGCCTGGGCGGGCAAGGCGGCCAGGGCGGCGGCCGCAACACCGGCTTCGGTGGCATGGGCGGCGGCTTCGGTGGTCGCGGCGGTGGCGGTGGTGGCGGCGGCTTCGGCCGGGTCGAACCGCAGATGATGGACCTGCTGCGCCGCCTCGCGCAGGCGCCCGGGGCCTATGAGCCAGCCTACGACAGCCACGGTAACTCCGGCCGCATGGGCCTGGACACCCTCAGTGGCGAACCCAGCGCCTGGGGGCAGATGCCCCTGCCGGCCAATCTCATCAACCAGCACCGCGACGAGCTGCGGCAGATGGCCACGGGCCGGCTGGACCACATGGTCATCGACGTCGTCGCCGGCCTGTTCGACCAGATCCTGTCCGACCCCAAGGTGCCGCCGCAGATGGCGCGCCTGCTCGCCCGCCTGCAGCTGCCCGTGCTGCGCGTGGCCCTGGGCGACGAGACCTTCTTCTCCTCGCGCCGCCATCCGGTGCGCGTGTTCGTCAACCGCATGGGCTCGCTCGCCTGCGCCTTCGACGACTTCAGCGATGACCCGGGCCGCTCCTTCCTGGCCCATGTCCGCGACCTCGTGCAGGACGTCGCCCAGGGCGATTTCGACCGCATGGACGTCTACACGGCCAAACTGGACGCCCTCGAAACCTTCATCGCCGAGCAGACCCGCAACACGCTGAAGGCCGCTGGCGACGCCGCCGCCGTCGTCGAACGCCGCGAGACCGACCTGCGCCTGCAGCAGCGCTATGCGCTGCAACTGCAGCAGCAGCTGGCCCGGGTGCCGATGCAGGACTTCCTGCGCAGCTTCCTCGCCCAGGTCTGGAGCCAGGCCATCGTGCTGGCCTCGCGAGAAGGCGCGCCGGAGCGGGCGCTGCGCCTGCGCACCCTCGGCCGCACCCTGGTCATGAGCGTGCAGCCCAAGGGCGGCACGGCGGCCCGCGCCGACTTCCTGCGCGAGCTGCCCAATCTGATGCGCACCCTCAACGAGGGCATGGATCTGATCCGCTGGCCGGACGGCCCACGCAAGGACTTCTTYGGCGTGCTGCTGCCGGCACACGCCGAGTCGCTGAAGGGCCAGGCCCCCAGCGCCCTCGACACCAATCTGCTGATCAAGCAGCTTGATCAGATCTTCGGCGTCGCGCCGCCTGGAGAAGCCGATCTCGCCAAGCCCATCGCGGGCGAAAGCGCCCCCGGCGAGCTCGACGCCAGCCAGCGCCTGACGCCGGCCGAGGCTAAGAGCCTGGGCCTGGTCGAGGACGCCAGCGTCGACTGGAACGGCGAGCTCGATCTCGACCTGTCGGGCAACGACGCCGCCGCGGCGGCCGAGCCTCTGCAGGCCGTGGACATCTCCATCGACGGCCTGCCCGCCGCCGAAAGCCCATCCGAGCCCAGCGGCGGGGCCGGGCTGATGGACAACATGCAGATCGGCTTCGCCTACCAGATGCACACCGGCACCGAGTGGCAGAAGGTGCGCCTGGCCCATGTCAGCGCGGGTCGCAGCTTCTTCATCTTCACGCATGGCAGCCGCCACCAGGAGACGGTGACGATGACGGCCCGCATGCTGAGGAAGCTCTGCGAGGCCGACCGCATGCGCGCCTTCGAGAACGCTTACCTGCTCGAGCGCGCCACCGCGCGCGCGCGCGCCCAGTTGGCGGCGCTTACGCCGGCGCGCTGAGCCGTCGAGCCATTGCCAATGCCGCACCCAGGCTGGCTGGGTCGGCCAGGCCCCGCCCCGCGATGTCGAAGGCCGTGCCGTGGTCGGGGCTGGTGCGCACGAAGGGCAGGCCCAGCGTCACATTGACGCCCTGCTCCACGCCCAGGTACTTGACCGGGATCAAGCCATGGTCGTGCACCATCGCGACGACGACGTCGAACTCACCGCGGCGGGCGCGCATGAAGATGGTGTCGGGCGCATAGGGGCCGCTGGCATCCATGCCCGCCGCGCGTGCATCGGCAATGGCCGGCGCGATGTGCAGGATCTCCTCGTCGCCGAACAGGCCCCCTTCGCCCGCATGCGGGTTCAGGCCTGCCACCGCGATGCGCGGCGCCGCGATGCCCATGCGCTGCAGCGCCGCCTGCGTGATGCTCAGCGTCTCGGCCACCGCCTCGCGCGTCACGCGCTCGATCGCCTCGCGCAGCGAGCAGTGGATGGTGACGAGCACCGTGCGCAGCTCCTCATTGGCCAGCATCATGCGCACCGGCACGCCGCCCGCCAGCGCCTGCAGCATCTCCGTGTGGCCCGGATAGGGCGAGCCGGCCGCGTGCAGGGCCTCCTTGTGGATGGGGGCCGTGACGAGGGCGCGCGCCCGGCCGGCCTGGATCAGGCCGACGGCGGCCGCTATGCACAGGGCCGCGGCCGCGCCGGCACGGGCGTCGACCTGGCCCAGCGGTGCCTCGATCAGACCCACCGGCAGGCCCACGGGTTGCCAGACCGGCAGGCAGCGCGGCGGCACGCGGCCCAACTCCTCGGGCTCCTGCAGCTCGGCCACCGCCAGCCCGCCGCCGATGGCCGCCACGGCCCTCCTCAGCACGGCCACGTCGCCCACCACGAGGGCGTCGCGCGGCGCATTCTGGCGCCACAGCCTGGCGATGATCTCGGGGCCGATGCCGCAGGCATCACCCATGCTGACGACCAGGGGCTGGCCTAGGGAGTTTTCCGGGGTCATGCTGCATTCTTTCATCACCTCGGCGGCGCACTGGCAGACTGCCGACCGGCTGATCACGCCGTGGAGATTCTCTTGCGCAAGACCCTTGTTGCCGCCCTTGTTGCCACCCTGACCGCCGGCCTGCACCTGGYCGCACCGGCCGCCACCCAAGCGGCCCCAAAGCCCGCAGCCACGGCTGCCGACGCCTCTGCCAAGGCCCATCAGGCGCTGCAGGCCCTGTTCGATGAAGCCTGGGAGTCCGAGGCCCGCGCCGCGCCCGAATGGGCGACGCTGCGCGGCGACCTGCGCTTCAACGACAAGCTGAGCGACCGCTCCGAGGCCGGCCTCGCCGCCCGCGACGCCTTCGCCCGCGACATGCTGGCCCGCGCCCGCGCGGTGGACGTCGGCCTGCTCAGCGACACCGACCGCGTGTCCCTCGCCCTGTTCATCAACCGCTACCAGCAGGAAGTGGCCGTGCAGGGCTTCGCCGGCTGGCGCACGTTGACGCTGGGAACGCTGTACGGCGCGCAGTCGGCGCTGGCCGGCTTTGCACGCAATGTGCCGGTCAACAACGAGGCCCAGGTCAAGCAGTGGCTGGCGCGCCTGGCCGCTTATCCGGCGCGGGTCGACCAGGAGATCGCCATCCTGCGCCACGGCCTGGCGCTGGGCTGGGTCACGTCCAAGCCGGTGCTGGCCCGTGCCATCGCCCAGGTCGAGGGCCAACTGACCGAGGACGTCACCAAGAGCCCTGCCTACGAGCCCTTCGCTCGCATGACAGTGGACGCCGGCGTCAAGGCCAACTACCAGACCCAGGGCCAGGCGGCCATGCGCGAGCTCTTCTACCCGGCCCAGCGCAAGCTGCTCGCCGTCATGAAGGACGAGCTCAGCCCCAAGGCGCCCGACAGCGGCTCGCTGTCGACCTACCCCGGCGGCGACAAGGTCTACGAGGCGCTGATCCTGCGCCATGTGACGCTGCCGCTGGCGGCCGGCGACATCCACACCACCGGCCTGCGCGAGGCCGCACGCATCCGCGCCGAGATGGAGAAGGTCAAGGCCGAGGCCGGCTTCGACGGCGACCTCGCCGCCTTCAAGAAATTCCTCTACAGCGACCCCAAGTTCTTCAACCAGAGCGCCGATGAGCTGCTGGACGGCTACCGCGCCATCGCCAAGCGCATCGACCCCGAGCTGCCCAAGCTCTTCACCCAGTTGCCGCGCTCGCCCTATGGCATCCGCGGCATGCCGCCCTACACCGGCGAAGGCGCGGCCGACAACTACAACGGCCCGTCGCTGGACGGCACGACGCCCGGCTGGTTCAACGCCAACGCGATCGCCTTCAAGCGCCGGCCCAAGTGGGCGATGGAGACCCTGGTGGCCCACGAGACCGTGCCCGGCCACCACCTGCAGATCTCGCGCCAGGTCGAGCTGGGTGAGCTGCCCAACTTCCGCCGCCAATCGCAGTACTCGGTCTTCAGCGAAGGCTGGGCGCTGTATGCCGAGACGCTGGGGCCGCAGATCGGCCTGTTCCGCGACCCCTACACGCGCTTCGGCCACCTGCAGGCGCAGATGTTCCGCGCCGCCCGCCTGGTCACCGACACCGGCCTGCACGCGCTGGGCTGGAACCGCGACAAGGCCATCGCCTACATGATCGAGCAGACCGGCCACGACGCCACCTTCATGACGGCCGAGGTCGACCGCTACCTGTCCCAGCCCGGCCAGGCGCTGAGCTACATGATGGGCGAACTGAAGATCAAGGAGCTGCGCGCCCGCTCGGAAGCCGCCCTCGGCGCCAGGTTCGACCAGCGCCGCTTCCACATGGCCGTCATCGACCAGGGCGCCATGCCGCTGCCGCTGCTGGAGCAGCGCATCAATGCGTGGATCTTGAGCGAAAAGGCACGGCCATGAGCTACGCAATCGGCATTCCCGGCCAGCCCTGGGGCCCGACCGAGGTCGCCGCCTGGCGTGGGCGCCTCGTCAAGCAGCGCAGCTTTGCGGCTGACGTGGTCGCCGCCATCGAGTCCCTGAAGCAGGACTTCGACGTCAGCGAATACGGCGCCGTGGTCTACAACGGCGAGCGCTTCCCGCTGCTGGCCATCCGCAGCCGCGGCTGGCGCGACGACCTGCCCATCCACGTCGTGACCGGTGGCGTGCACGGCTACGAGACCAGCGGCGTGCAGGGTGCGTTGCAGTTCATCCGCGAGCATGGTCAGGAAGTCGCCGGCCGCGCCAACCTGCTGGTGGTGCCTTGCGTCAGCCCCTGGGCCTATGAGCGCGTGCAGCGCTGGAACTTCGACGCCCTGGACCCCAACCGCAACTTCCGTGCAGGCAGCCCCGTGCCCGAGTCCGCGGCCCTGGTGGCCTTGCTGGCGCCGCTGCGCGGCCGCGTGCTGATGCATATCGACCTGCACGAGACGACCGACACGGACGAGTCGGAGTTCCGCCCGGCCCTGGCGGCACGCGATGGCGAGGTGTTCGAGCCTGGCGTGATCCCCGATGGCTTCTACCTTGTCGACGACGCCGAGCACCCGCAACCCGAGTTCCAGCGGGCTGTCATTGCCGCGGTGGCCCAGGTCACCCACATCGCCGAGCCCGATGCCAACGGCCAGATCATTGGCTGTCCGCTGCAGTCGCCCGGCGTCATCAGCTTCGCGGTGCGCAGCCGCAACCTGTGCGCCGCCATCACCGGCGCCCGCTTCAGCACGACGACCGAGGTCTACCCCGACAGCCCGCGCGCCACGCCCGAGCAATGCAACGCGGCGCAGGTCGCCGCCACCCGCGCCGCGATCGCCTACGCGCTGGCGGCCGAGACCTGAACCTCAGGCGGCGTCATTCACAGACCAGCAGGCCCCTGGCGCCCACGCCATGCGTGGACTGCAGCAGCGACGTGGCATTCACCAGCCGCCCCATGCGGCGCCGCACGAAGCCGTCGGCATCGCGCTCGAGCTTGACGCAGAGTTCAGGGTCCAGCCCCATCGCGATGCGCTCCTCGAAGGTGGGCTTGGGCGAATTGCTGCGCGGGTCGGTCGTGGCCGGGTTGGCCAGGGCGCCGCGCAGGATTTCGGGGCTGGGCCTCAGGTTCAGCGCGCCGGGTGCAGAAGCCGCCGCACCGGGTGACACGGCCGCACCGGTCGCCGCAACCACGGGGGCGCCCTCGCCGCTCGGTGCGGCGGACAGGGTTGGCTTGGGTCTCGGGCTGATGCCCGGTGATGCGGCGGCGGGCGGCCGCGCCTGCACGCGCGCCGCACGCTGGCGCAACTGCGGCGGCTGCGGCACCAGGCGCAGCACCACTGAACGCCGCGCTTCTTCGCCTCCCGCCGGCCACCGTCGCGCCTGCAAGACGAGCAGCAGCAACACCGCGTGCCCCAACAGCACGGCRCAGACCGCCACCTGCCGGCGCCGGGACGAAGCCAGGCGCCAGCGGCCTGGCCGCATGACGGCCTCCGCCGCCTTCACGCGCCGGCCAGATGAAGGCCAAGCATCCCAAGGACACGAGTGGGCGAGCGGGCAACGCAGCAGCAGGAAGGCATGCCGGATGCTAGGAGCCGCGGCCCCGCGCCGGGTTACGCCAGGATTAGGTCAGGCTGGGTTGTCCACGTCGATGAACTGCCAGCTGAGGCCCAGGTCCTGGGCGACCTGGGCACCCACGCCCTGCACGCCATAGCGCTCGGTGGCGTGGTGGCCGGCGGCGATGAAGGCGACGCCGGTCTCGCGGGCGTAGTGGGCTTGCGGTTCGGAGATCTCGCCGGTGATGAAGACATCGGCGCCGGCCGCGATGGCCGATTCAAAATAGCCCTGGGCGCCGCCGGTGCACCAGGCGACGCGGCGCAGCGGGCGGCCGTCACCGGGCACGGTGGTCACGGGGCGGCCGAGCCGCTCGGCCAGTTGCGCCGTCAGTGCATCGAGACCGGTCGCCTCGACGGCAGCGCTGAAGCCCAGGTCCTGTTCGCCGAAGCGGCGGTCCGCCGCCCAGCCGAACTGCGCGCCGAGCTGGGCGTTGTTGCCCAGGGTCGGGTGGGCGTCCAGCGGCAGGTGGTAGGCGAAGAGGTTGATGTCATGCTGGATCAGGCGGGCCAGGCGCTGCTTCATCCAGCCCGTCACGCGGCCGTCCTGGCCGCGCCAGAACAGGCCGTGGTGCACGAGGATGGCGTCCGCCTTGGCGGCGATGGCCGCATCGATCAGCGCCAGGCTGGCAGTGACCCCGCAGACGAGATGGCGGACATCTGCGCGCCCCTCGACCTGCAGACCGTTCGGCCCATAATCCTTGAAGCGCGCGGGCTCCAGCAACTGGTTCAGTCGGAGCTCCAGCGCGGCGCGATCGGTCATGGCTTGATGGGGATGTGGTGTTGAAACGGCTCTGGCTGATTTTCGCGCAGGCGGTCACCGTCATCCTCGCCGCACTCTTTGTCGTCGCGACGCTGAAGCCGCAATGGCTGAAGAACGCCCGCCTGCCCGACGCGACCATCGCCCAGACCGCGCGCCAGATCGCGCTGCCCCCATCCGCCGCCGCCTCCGTGGTGCGCGTGGGCTTTTCGCAGGCCGCGCGTGTCGCGGCGCCGGCGGTCGTCAGCATCACGGCCAGCAAGGCGCCGTCTCGAGCGGGCCGTGCGCACGAGCAGTTGTTCGGCTTCCCGTTCGGACCACGCCAGCCGCGCGGCAACCCTCAGCTCGGCCTGGGATCGGGCGTCATCATTTCGGCCGACGGCGTACTGCTGACCAACAACCATGTCGTCGATGGCGCCTCCGACATCGAGGTCATGCTCAGCGACGGCCGCCAGGCCAAGGCCAAGCTGATTGGCACCGACCCCGAGACCGATGTCGCCGTGCTGAAGATCAATCTCCCCGACCTGCCGGTCATCGCGATGGGCGACGCGGCCAGCCTGGCTGTGGGCGACGTCGTGCTGGCCATCGGCAACCCCTTCAATGTCGGCCAGACCGTCACGTCCGGCATCGTCTCGGCGCTGGGCCGCAATCAGTTGGGCATCAACACCTTCGAGAACTTCATCCAGACCGACGCGGCCATCAACCCCGGCAACTCGGGCGGCGCGCTGGTGGATGCCGATGGCCGGCTGGTGGGCATCAACACGGCCATCTTCTCGCGCAGCGGCGGGTCCCTGGGCATCGGTTTTGCCATCCCCGTCGATGTGGCGCGCCAGGTGGCCTCATCACTGCTGCAGGACGGCGTCGTCGCGCGCGGCTGGATCGGCGTGCAGACGCGCGAGCTGACGCCGGAGCTGGCCGAGGCACTGAAGCTGGGCGATGCCAAGGGCGTCCTGATCGGCGGCGTCTACGACGATGCGCCAGCGGCCAAGGCCGGCATCAAGCCGGGCGATGTGCTGACCCGCGTCGGCGCGCATGCGGTGGCGACGCCGACCGAGCTGCTGGCCAGCGTCGCGGCGCTCAAGCCCAGCAGCCAGGTCGAGGTGAGCGTGCAGCGCGCCGGCAAGGCCCTGCAGTTCCAGCTCGCCGTGGCGCAGCGGCCGCGGCCGCCACGCAATCAGGACGACTGATCGGTGGTGGTCGCCTCAGCCTCGTCGGGCGCCTTGGTATGGCGCACGAAGTAGCCGGCGGCGAACAGGCCCACTTCATAGAGCAGGCACATCGGGATGGCCAGGGCCAGCTGGGAGACGATGTCCGGCGGCGTGATGACGGCCGCGACGATGAAGGCGACGACGATGAAGTAGCCGCGCCATTCGCGCAGCTTCTCGACCGACACGATGCCCATGCGCGCCAGCACGACGACGATGACCGGCACCTCGAAGGCCGCGCCGAAGGCGATGAACATGTTCATCACGAAGCCGAGGTAGGCCTCGATGTCTGGCGCCGCCGTGATGCTCTTGGGCGCAAAGCTCTGGATGAACTTGAAGACCTGGCCGAAGACGAAGAAATAGCAGAAGGCCACACCGCCGAAGAACAGCAGCGTGCTCGACAGGACCAGCGGCACCACCAGGCGCTTTTCGTGCGAATACAGGCCCGGCGCGACAAAGGCCCAGGCCTGATAGAGCACGATGGGCAGCGCCAGCATGAAGCCGGCCAGCATCGTGATCTTGATCGGCACGAAGAAGGGCGCGATGACGTTGGTCGCGATCATCTTGGTGCCTTCGGGCAGGTTGGCCACCAGCGGCGCGGCCAGCCAGTCATAGAGCTGGCTCGGGCCCGGGTAGAGGCAGAGCACGCCGAAGCAGACCGCGATGGCGATGACGGCACGCAGCAGCCGGTCGCGCAACTCCATCAGGTGGGTGACGAAGGGCTGTTCGGTGCCGGCGAGTTCGTCGTGGTCGGGGTTCTGGAAGGAGCTCATCAACGGATACCCGGCGGACGGAAGCGCGCCACTCGGGCAGCCCCTGATTGGGTGTGACGCTTCACGCCGGCCTTCTGCTTGAACCACACCGGCGTGCTGCCGCGCTTGAGGCGCCAGTTCTTCCGGGGATGACGGTATTCGGGTGGCGGCGGCGCGATGGTCGTGCCCGCTTCGTAGGACGGGTCGCTGGTCACGTCGCTCCAGGTCTGGTTCAGGGCCTGGCTGGCCGAGTCCACCTCCTGGCGCACGCTCTGCTCGACATCGCGCGCCGCCGTCTCGAACTGGGACTTCATCTTCTGAAGTTCCTCCAGCTCGATGGAGCGGTTGACCTCGGCCTTCACGTCGGCCACATAGCGCTGCGCCTTGCCGAGCAAGGTGCCCACCGTGCGGGCCACGCGCGGCAGCTTCTCGGGGCCGATGACGATCAAGGCCACCGCGCCGATCAGCGCGATCTTGTCGAAGCCGAAGTCAAGCACTTAGGACTTGGTCTTGGCGTCGACGTCGACCGTGTTCGGGTCATTGACCTTGCGAGCGGTGACCTGCTGGGGCGCTGCCGTCGCGTCCTCGGACGCAGTGCCGTCCTTCACGCCATCCTTGAAACCCTTGACGGCCGCGCCGAGGTCGGAACCGACATTGCGCAGCTTCTTGGTGCCGAAGATGGCGATGACGACGACGAGGACGATCAGCCAGTGCCAAATACTGAATGAACCCATGATGTTGACTCCTTGTGGACTGGCTCAAATTCTAGGTGAGGGATGACCCTAGCATCAGGGGTCATTTCGAGGCCGAGCGCGTTCCGGTGCGATCGTGCTCAGCCCTTAGGTTTGGTCACAACTCAGCCTTTCAACCAGGGACGCGGGCCGCCCATCACATGCAGATGCAGGTGCAACACCTCCTGACCGCCGTCGGGACCGGTGTTGATGACGTGGCGGAAACCGTTGGTGACGCCCAGTTCCTTCATCAGCCGCGGGCCCAGGGCCGTCATTTTGCCCAGCAGCGCGGCATCGGCTTCGGTCACATCGCCCATGGACGCGATGTGGCGCTTGGGGATGATGAGGACGTGGACAGGCGCCCAGGGATGGATGTCGTGGAAGGCGAGGACATCTTCGTCCTCATAGGCCTTCTTGCTCGGGATCTGGCCGGCGACGATCTTGCAGAACAGGCAGTTGGGGTCGTGAGTCATCTTTTGCTCGCTTCAGACCGGCATGGGCTTGCCGTCGTTCCAGTTCAGGAAGCCCTTGACGATGCGGTAGAGGAACCAGATGCCGTCTACGGCGAGGATCACGAAGCCCACGCCCAGCAGCAAGGTGGCAAAGCCCAGGACGCCCCACACCAGACTCCACCAGAAGGTGCGGATCTGCCAGGTGAAATGGCTGGCGTAGACGGTGTCCGCGGCGTCCTCGCGCTTGATGTAGTTGATGATGATGGCGACGACGCCGGTGAAGCCGGTGAAGAAACTCAGCGCATAGAGGGCATAGACCACCATCGTCAGCTGCTTGAGGCTGGCCAGCTTCTCGTCGGGCGCGCCGACACCCAATGCCACGGGGCTAGGATCATTGTTCATGGCGCTTCTTTCGTGGGCTTGTTGCGGGACGCAAATTCTTCCAGGCCGGACAAGCCCTCGCGACGCGCAAGTTCCCTGAGCACGTCCTCGGGCGTCAGGCCGAAATGGGCCAGCGCGACCATGCTGTGGAACCAAAGATCGGCCACCTCGTAGACGACCTTCTGAGCGTCGCCATCCTTGGCCGCCATGACGGTCTCGGTGGCTTCTTCGCCGACCTTCTTCAGGATGGCGTCCAGGCCCTTGTCGAAGAGCTTGGCGACATAGCTCGTCGTCGGATCGGCGCCTTTGCGGGAGGCGATGACCGCGCCGACGCGGTGGAGGATGTCGTCACTCATAGATCTTGCTCGGGTCCTTCAGGACCGGCTCGGTGGCGCTCCAGACGCCGTTTTCCAGCTTCTGGAAGAAGCAGCTGTGGCGGCCGGTGTGACAAGCGATGCCCGGCTCGTGGCCCAGCTGGGTGATGGTCAGCAGCACGACGTCGTTGTCGCAGTCCATGCGGATGGCGTGCACCTGCTGGAAGTGGCCGCTCTCCTCGCCCTTGTGCCAGAGCTTGGCTCGCGAACGGCTCCAGTAGACGGCCTGGCCGCGCTCGGCCGTCAGCGCCAGCGCTTCGCGGTTCATCCACGCGAACATCAGCACGTCGCCCGTGCCCTGCTCCTGGGCGATGACGGGCACCAGGCCCTTGTCATCCCATTTGATTTCGTCCAACCAGCTCATGGTTTCAGTCTAGGTGAGTGGGGCCGACATGGCCGCGCTCCGCGGCAAACCAATCCAGCACGGGGAAAGTGCCCGGCAGCACCGGCTTCACCTGCACCGGCAGGCTGGCCCAGGCCATCTGCTGGTTCTCCAGCATCTGGAACTCACCCGTCCACTCGAACACCTTGCAGAAGTTCAGCCGCACCAGTGCGTGGGGGTAGTCGAAGATCTCCGTCTTCCACGGGTAGGCGGCAGCTATCTCGATGCCGATCTCCTCGCGCAGCTCGCGCGCCAGCGCCTGCTCGACGGTCTCGCCGGCCTCGACCTTGCCGCCCGGGAACTCCCAGTAGCCGGCGTAGACCTTGCCCTCGGGGCGCGAGGTCAGCAGGAACTGGCCGTCAGGGGCGACGAGAACGCCAACCGCCACTTCGGTGATGGGACGTTCACTCATTCGGCCCGCCCCGCCATGTCGCGCGCGAATTGGTAGGCCACGCGGCCCGACCGCGAACCCCGCTCCAGGGCCCAGATCAGGGCCTGCTGGCGCGCGCCTTCGATGGCGGTGTCGTCGAGGCCGAAGTGGCGCAGCCACTGCGCCACGATGGCCAGGTATTCGTTCTGGCTGAAGGGATAGAAGCTGATCCACAGGCCGAAGCGCTCGGACAGCGAGATCTTCTCTTCCACCGCTTCGCCGGGATGGATCTCGCCATGCTCGCCATGGGTGCCCGAGAGGTTGTCGACCATCTTCTCGGGCAGCAGGTGGCGGCGGTTGCTGGTGGCGTAGATCAGCACGTTGTCGGTGGCGGCCGCGACCGAGCCGTCGAGCACGCTCTTCAGCGCCTTGTAGCTGGCCTCGCCTTCGTCGAAGCTCAAGTCGTCGCAGAAAACGACGAAGCGCTCCGGGCGGGCGGCGACCTGTTCGACGAGGTCCGGCAGGTCGACCAGGTCGGCCTTGTCGACTTCGATGAGGCGCAGGCCCTGGGCCGAGAACTCGTTCAGCACGGCCTTGATCAGCGAGCTCTTGCCCGTGCCCTTGGCGCCCGTCAGCAGCACGTTGTTGGCCGGCTTGCCGGCGACGAACTGGGCGGTATTGCGCAGCAGACGCTCCTTCTGCGGCTCGACTTCCTTCAGATCCGACAAGGCGATGCGGCTGATGGCACGCACCGGCTCCAGGCACAGCGCGCCGTGCCGTCGGCGGGCGCGGAAGGCGGTGGACGCGGCCCAGTCGGGCGGCTTGGCGGCGTGGGGCAGCACCGCTTCGAGGCGGGTCAGCAGGCCCTCGGCGCGGACAAGGAAAGATTCCAGAGCGGCAGACATCGCCGCAGTTTAGGCCGGCAGGCTCAGGCGATCGCCTTGAGCGAGGCTTCCAATTGCTCGGTCGGCAGCCGCTTGAAGCCCGAACGCGCATAGCGCTGCAGCCGGCCGATGATGAAGCTCACCCAGACCGAAGCCTGGGCGTTGGCCTGCACGGTCGGCGTCAGCGAGCCCTGCGCCTCGGCCGCGGTGCGCAGCACCTGGCGCAGCGAGGACTCGATGCGGTCGAAGAACTGGTTCATGCGCGCCACCAGGCGCTCGTTCTCGTAGACGAGGGCGTCACCCACCATCACGCGTGTCATGCCGGGGTTCTTCTCGCCGAACTGCAGGATGACGCTGGCGATGCGCGCGGCCTTGCCGGGCGGCGGCAGGGGGTGCGGCGAGTCGGCGATCTGGTTGACCAGGCCGAAGACGCTGCCCTCGATGAAGTCGATCAGCGCCTCGAACATCTGCGCCTTGCTGGCGAAGTGGCGGTACAGGGCCGCCTCGCTGACGTCGAGCTTGGCGGCCAGCGCCGCCGTCGTGACGCGGTCGGCGCCCGGCTGCTCCAGCATGCCGGCCAGCACCTGCAGGATCTGCGTGCGGCGCTCGCCGGGCTTGGGGCGCTTCTTCGGGCTGGAAGTGGGGTTGTCGGCGGCGGGCTGGTCAGCGTCCATGCCGACGATGCTAATCGCGCAGCCAGCCTAAACGGCGCGCTTCGTAGATCGCTTCCACCTTCGAACGGACGTGCAGCTTGCGGTAGACCCGCTTGACATAGGTCATCACCGTGTGCGGCGAGACCTGCATGAACTGCGCGATCTCGTCGAAGGTGAAGCCCTTGGCGGCCAGGTGCAGCACGCGCGACTCCTGCTCGGAGAGGGCGACGACCTCTTCGTCCGCCATCGTGGCGGCCATCGCCTCGGGCGACGGGCCGGTGGAGCCCTGGCTGCCAGGCGCCAGGCGCACCAGCAGACGGCGGGCGATGACGGGGCTGATGGGACTGCCGCCGGCGCGCAGCGAGCGCAACTGGCCGGGCAGGTCCAGCGCCAGGCTGTCTTTCAGCAGATAGCCGGTGGCACCCGCCTCGATGCTGGCCACCACATGCTGCTCGTCGCCAAACACGGAAATGACCATGACCTCGCACTGCGGCCGTGTCTGGGCCGCATGGCGGATCAGCTCGATACCGCTACCACCAGGCAGGTCCAGGTCGACGAGGAGGACGTCGGGCTGGAGTTGGTCGAACATGCGCCGGCCCTGGGGCAGGTCGGGCGCGATGCCCAGCAATTCAATGTCGGGCACGCTGCCGAGGGCATGCGTGAAGGCCTCCCGGAAGCGGGCTTGGTCTTCGACGATCAGGACCGAGAACGGGGACATGGACTCTGTGGGACTCTTCAAAGCGGGGAACCCCCATTGTCCGACGAAGATTCCCCCTCAGCCATGCGCGTCTTCCTTCATTACTGGGGGGAACGTAACAACGCGGCCAGCGAGCGTACCCGCCGGTCCACATAGGCGGGGCGGTGCTGCAGGCGCCGGCCATCGGCCGCCTTGCGCAGCCAGCGTTGCATCCAGACCGTCCCCATCCCCAGGCTGCGGGCCGCTTTCTGGTGGATCAGCGTGTCCTCGACGAGGATGCACTGCTCCGGTCGCAGCTTCAGCCGCGCCAGCACGATGCGGAACATGCGCGTGTCGGGCTTGGGGCGGGAGTGGCCGAAGATGATCATGTCCTCGACGCAGATCAGCCGCTCGAACACGCCGGTCAGGCCGATGGCCGCCAGCACGCGCTCGGCATAGCTGCGCGGCGCATTGGTCATCAGCAGCTTGCGCCCGGGAAGCCGGCGCAGCGCGGACAGGTCGTGGCCATGGCCGTGCAGATGCGCCTCCAGCCCGGGCAGCCTGTGCGTCTCGCGGAGGAAGTGGGCCGGCTTCACGCCATGGTGGCGCTGCAGCCCCGTCAGCGTCGCGCCATAGCGCTGCCAGTAGACGGTGCGCAGCACGGCGGCCTCCTCCTCGGTCAGGCCGAGGTAGGTGACCATATAGGCCGACATGGAGGTGTTCAGCTCGGCGAACGCGCGGTGCGAGGCGTTGTGCAGCGTGTCGTCGAGGTCGAACAGCCAAGTCTTGGGGCTTCGTCGACTCATCGTGAGCTGATCATCGCAAGTCCTCCCCTTCGGCTCAGACGCGGCACGAGCATTTCGTCTCATCGAGACGAAATCATCGTGCCGTAGGCCTGATCCGTCAGGATCTCCAGCAACATTGCATGCGGCACGCGGCCGTCGATGATGTGCACGGCATTGACGCCGCTCTTGGCCGCGTCGATGGCGCCGGCGATCTTGGGGATCATGCCGCCGCTGATGGTGCCGTCCTCCACCAGCTCGTCGATGCGGCGCGGCGTCAGCTCGGTCAGCAGCTCGCCCTGCTTGTCCAGCACGCCGCGGATATTGGTCAGCATCAACAGCTTCTCGGCCTGCAGCACCGTGGCCAGCTTGGCGGCCACGACGTCGGCGTTGATGTTGTAGCTCTCGTTGTGCTCGCCGAAACCGATGGGGCTGACGACGGGGATGAACTGATCGTCCTGCAGGGCCTTCACGACGCTGGGGTCGATGGCGACGATGTCGCCGACCTGGCCGACGTCGTGCTCCTTGCTCGGGTCGTCCTTGTCCAGCATGCGCAGCTTGCGGGCGCGGATCATGCCGCCGTCACGCCCCGTCAGGCCCACGGCCTTGCCACCGGCGGCATTGATGAGGCCGACGATGTCCTGCTGCACCTGGCCAGCCAGCACCCACTCGACGACTTCCATCGTCTCCTCGTCGGTGACACGCATGCCCTGGACGAACTCGCCCTTCTTGCCCAGGCGGCTCAGTGCGCCTTCGATCTGCGGCCCGCCACCGTGCACGACGATGGGATTCAGGCCGACGAGCTTGAGCAGCACGACGTCCTCGGCGAAGTCCTGCTGCAGGGCCGGGTCGGTCATGGCGTTGCCGCCGTACTTGATGACGATGGTCTTGCCGTGGAACTTGCGGATATAGGGCAGGGCCTGGGAAAGGATCTCGGCCTTCTCGCGCGGCGCGATGTGGGAGACGTCGGTGGCGTGGGGGGTGGTCATGGCTGCTCCGGGGGGACTTGCCGTCATTCTAGGAAGGGCCCGGGCACTCAGGCCCGATCCTTGAACACCATCTTGCATTGGCGCTTGTAGGCCCACCAGGCCGAGAGGCTCGCCGTCGCCAGTGCCGACAGCGCCGCCCAGGTGGCGACCGACGCATAGCCGAAGCCGGTGTCGCGGCGTTGCAGCCATTCGACGGCGCCGAGCAGCGCCGCGGCCAGCAGGAAGACCTGCACGAAGCGCAGCAACCAGAACCTCACCAGAATCTTCGCCACTGCGGGCCCCGCGTCGAACAAGAAGGTGGGCGGCATTGTTGCCTGCCAGGGCCCGCACCATGGCGAGAATGCGGGGCATGCAAGCCAGCGCCTATCTGAAGCTCTCCATCGCGACGGCCCTCGTGACGATCGCCCTGAAGACGGCCGCCTGGTGGTGGACCGGCTCGGTCAGCCTGGCTGCCGATGCGCTGGAATCCCTCGTCAACCTGGCCGGCGCGGTGTTCGCGCTGGCCATGGTCACGCTCGCGGCCCAGCCGCCGGACGAAGGCCACCCCTATGGCCACCACAAGGCGGAGTATTTCTCCAGCGGCTTCGAAGGCATCCTCATCATCGCGGCGGCCCTGGGCATCCTGTGGGGCGCCGCGGACCGCTGGCGGCACCCGCAGCCGCTGGAGTCCATCGGCCTGGGCGTGACGCTGGCCGTCGTCAGCTCGGCGCTGAACGGCTGGATGGCCTGGGCCATGCTGCGCAAGGCCCGCGAGGTGCGCTCGGTCGCGCTGGCAGGCGATGCGCGCCACCTGATCACCGACGTCTGGACCTCGGCCGGCGTCGTGGCCGGTCTGCTGGGCGTCATGGCCACCGGCTGGCATTGGCTGGATCCGCTGCTGGCCGTCATCGTGGCGCTCAACATCCTGCGCGAGGGTGTGCACCTGATGCGCGAATCCACTGGCGGCCTGATGGACCAGGCCCTGGACGCCGAATCCATGGCCGAGGTGATGGCGGTGCTGGATGGCTTTCTCCATCCGCATGCCATCCGTTTCGATCACATCGCCAGCCGCGTGGCCGGCCAGCGCCGCTTCGTCGACCTGCATATGCACATGCCGGCGAGCTGGACGCTGGGCCGCGCGGCCGCGCTGCGCGTGGACGTGGAGCAGGCGCTGATGAGCGCGGTGCCGGGGCTGCGCGCCAGCATCCAGCTGCTGCCCATGGACGTCGAGGCCCACACCATGGACCAGGAAGACCTGCTGTGATCGCCGCGCCGCAAGCCCTCTCTCGCCCCTGATTTCCCATAGGCGCAAAGTCCTGCCGGCGCCACCTCGGGATCGCAATTTTCGGGAATGTCCCGCCCCGCGACTTGGGGTTGTTGCTGGCGGCGGTGGGACGTAGTGTCAGTGCCATTGCGGCCGAAATGGGGTCTTCATCATGAAGCAGCTATTGGCAGGACTGGCGCTCGTCGCGCTCGGGGCACCGGCGCTGGCCATGCCGACCTTGGTCGAAGGCTTCGACGACATCAGCCTGCTGGGCGCCGCCGGGTGGAACCAGATCAACAACAGCACGCCGGGCGGCAGCACGAGTTGGTTCCAGGGCGATAACGTCAGCAGCTTCCCGGCCAGCTCGGGCGCCGCCGACTCCTATATCGCCTCCAACTTCAACGCCGCCAGCTTCGGTGGCGCGATCAGCAACTGGCTGATCACGCCGATGCTCACCCTGCACAACGGCGATGTGCTGAGCTTCGTCGTGCGGGTGGCCGGCAGTGGCTTCCTCGATACGCTGGAAACCCGCCTGAGCCTGTCCGGCGCCAGCAGCGACGTCGGCGCCACCACCTCCAGCTTCGGTGACTTCGCGATCCTGCTGGGCAGCTATTCGTCGACCAATGACGACGGCTGGGTGACGCAGAACTACACCATCTCCGGCCTGGCCAGCGACACCCTCGGGCGGCTCGCCTTCCGTTACGTGGTGGGCGACACGTCGGTGGACGGCAACTACATCGGCGTGGACACCGTCCAGGTGAACGCCGCCGCTCAGCGGCTGCCCGAGCCGGACACGCTGGCGCTGAGCGCGCTCGCGCTGGCAGGCCTGTGGCGGATACGCCGCCGAACCTGAGCTTCGTTCGGCCGCGCTGGCCGACCATCACGGCCCACCGGCGCCGGCCCTTTGTCTAAGTCGTGAACTAGCAAGGAGCAAGCATGGATCTGCATACCTTCCATTTGCGGCCGGTATCCGCCGCGGCGTCGGTGGCCTTGATCATGCTGGCGGCGCCAGCCTGCGCAGCGGAAGGCCCCGCAACCGACAGCGCATCAGGCCAGGCCGCCAGCGGCATCATGAGTTTCCCGCATGTGCGCGTGATCAATGCGCCCGTGGCAGGCGCGGGCAAGGCAGCCCAGCTGCCAGCCCAAACGCCCGCGATGACCGCCTTCATCGACCCGGCCACCGGCCAGCTGGTGCAGCCCACGGCCGAGCAGGCGGCGGCGCTGCAGGCTGCTGCCGCCGCTGCCGCTGCCTCGCGGCAAGCGGCCAAGACCAACGGCCGCGCGCGCGCCATGGCCGTGACCCAGCCCACCATGCTCTACGGCCCCGACGGCAGCGTGGGCATGACGCTCGACGACAGCTCGGCCAGCTATGCGGTCGCGCGCAAGGACGCCAAGGGGCGGCTGCAGCAGGCCTGCGCACCCACGGCAGAGGCCGCCATGGCGCAACTCGAGGCCGCCGACCGGGCAGCAAAGGGAGGGCAAAAGTGAACCACCACCTCACCGCAACCCCGGCGCGCACGGTGCTCCGCGGCGCCCTCCTCGGCGGCATCGGCCTGGCCTTCTCCGCCCTGACCTTCGCCGCTTCGACCATCGTGATCGTCAATGGCGATCCAGCCGGTGTCGGCTTCAATGACGCCACCCCGGCGGCACCCGTGGGCGRCAACCCCGGCACCACCCTCGGCCAGCAACGCCTGAACGCCTTCCAGGCTGCCGCCAACACCTGGGGCGCCACCCTCACCAGCAGCGTCACCATCCGCGTGCTGGCCACCTGGGAAGCCCTGACCTGCACCGCCACCGGCGCCGTGCTCGGCAGCGCCGGCGCGACCGAAGTGTTCCGTGACAGCCCCAGCATGCCGGTGCCCGGCACCTGGTTCGGCAAGGCGCAGGCCAATATGTTGGCTGGCGTCGAACTCGACCCCGCGACCGCCGACATCCGCGCCCGCTTCAACATCAACCTGGGCCAGGCGGGTTGCCTGACCGGCATCTTCTTCTACCTCGGCCTGGACAACAACCACGGCACGAACGTCGACCTGGTGACCGTGCTCACGCATGAGTTCGGCCATGGCCTGGGCTTCCAGACCTACACCAACGCCAGCAGCGGCGCACAGCTCGCGGGCTTTCCGAGCATCTGGGACCACTTCCTGCAGGACGCCGCCACCGGCAAGCTCTGGAAGAACATGACCAATGCCGAGCGGGCCGCCTCGTCGCTCAAGAACGGCAAGCTGGTCTGGACGGGCAGCAACGTCAACGCCAACCTGGCCACCGTGCTGCAGGCCGGCACGCCGCTGCTCAGCATCAGCATGCCGGCCTCGGTGGCGGGCAACTACTCGGTCGGCACGGCCTCCTTCGGGCCGGCGCTGTCCAGCCCCGGCCTGACCGGAGAGATCATGCCCGTGGTCGACACGGCGCCCAATCTCGGCCTCGCCTGCAACCCGCTGTCGGCGGCCAATGCCCTGGCGGTCACGGGCAAGATCGCGCTGGTCGACCGCGGCGTCTGCACCTTCAACGTCAAGGTCAAGAACGCCCAGAACGCCGGCGCGATCGCGGTGATCGTGGCCGACAACGTGGCCGGTTCACCGCCACCCGGCCTGGGCGGCACGGACGCTACCGTCACCATCCCGTCGGTGCGCATCACCCAGGCCGACGGCGCAGCGCTCAAGGCGGCGTTGGCCACCCGCACGCGCACGCGTTCGGGCATGTTCGCCAACCTGGGGGTGGATCTGTCGGTGCGTGCCGGTGCCGACGGCGCCGGCCGCATGCTGATGTTTGCGCCCAACCCCTTCCAGGGCGGTTCGTCCGTCTCGCATTTCGACACCAGCGCCTTCCCCAACCTCTTGATGGAGCCGTCGATCAACGGCGACCTGAGCCACTCGGTCGTGCTGCCCAAGGACCTCACCTACCAGTTGCTCAAGGATATCGGCTGGCTTTGAAGGGGCGCTGGGGTCGGGCGCCCCGCCCTGTGCTGCAATCCCGGCAGGATCACAGCACAGGAGGAGCACTTGATCAGTCTGCTGCAGCGTGTCGCGCAAGCGCGCGTGGAGGTGGCCGGGCGCGTCACCGGCGAGATCGGCCAGGGTCTGCTGATGCTGGTCTGCGCCGAGCCGACGGACAGCGAAGCGACGGCCGAGAAGCTGATTGCCAAGGTGCTGAAGCTGCGCGTCTTCAGCGACGACGCCGGCAAGATGAACCGCAGCCTGCAGGACGTGGCCGGCGGCCTGCTCATCGTCAGCCAGTTCACGTTGGCGGCCGACACCAGCGGCGGCAACCGGCCGAGCTTCACCGGCGCGGCGCCGGCCGAGCAGGGCCGGCGGCTTTACGAACACACGCTGGCATTCGCACGCAGCCAGCATGCTGTCGTCGCCAACGGCGAGTTCGGCGCCGACATGCAGGTCCACCTCGTCAACGACGGGCCGGTGACCATTCCGATGCGGATGGGCTGATGGCCAAGATCGTCCACATAGCTTCGACCACCGGCCTCGAGCCCGTGCTTGACCAGCCGCGCGAAGACCGCTGCGTCAGCGGTGCGCCGCGGCGCCAGACCTGGACGCTGCACGAAGCCGGCCCGATGAGCGCCGGCATCTGGGCCTGCGAGGTCGGCCGCTGGCGCATCGTCTTCCCCGCCGGGCGCCAGGAGTATTTCCACGTGCTCGAAGGCCGCGTGCGCCTGCACGGGCCGGACGGTGCCGTCGACATCGGCCCGGGCCAAGGCGGCGTCATCCCGCCGGGTTTCGAGGGCGAGTTTGAAGTGCTGGCGCCGGTACGCAAGCACTTCGTCCTCGTCGACGTGGGCTAGCCGAGCTCGATCGTCCAGCGATTCACGCTGCCCGGCGCCGGTCGCGCCAGCGCCAGCGCGCCCATGCGGTAGGCATGCGGGCGGCGCAGGGCGGTGATCTCCTGGCCCGACTCGTCCCGCACACGCACGACGCCGTGGCCGCGCGGGCCGACGCGGTAGCTCAGCTCGAAGCGCAGGTCCGCCAGCGTCAGCTGCACGGTCAACCCGTCCAGCACCGCCGGCATGACGGGGTCGACGACGAGGCCGCCCTGCTCCAGCCTCAGCCCGAGCAGCGAGTTGATGACCAGGCCCAGCGCAATGCCCGGGCCGCTGGAGTAGATGCGCCAGCCACCGTCCAGCGCCACCTCGCCGGCCAGCGCACGGCCATAGTGGGCCTGGGCCTCGTAGCGGTCGGCGAAAGCGGCGTCGGAGCTGGAGTAGTAGCAGTTGGCCTGGCGCCGGCTCGCGCTCGGCACGCGGTCCGTCAGCGCGATCGGGTGGGCAAGCGTGAGCGCGTGCAGGAAGGCCTCGGCGTGGCCGAGGTGGGCCAGCATCTGCGCATAACGCAGATGGGCATGCATATACATGATGCCGATCTCGCGGCCGAAGAAGGTGCTGGTCTCGGCGCGCTGGAAGAGCTGCGAGGGGCCGCCGCGATAGGGCAGCGGCGCGTCGAACAGGCGGGCGCCATCGGGGCCCTTCAGGTGCTGCTCGATCAAGGCAGCCTGCACCGCCGCCTGCTCGGGCGTGAAGAGCTCGTCGATGACGGCATGCATCATCGGCAGCAGGCTGTAGCGCAGGCCGGTGCGCGTGTCGCGCGGATGGATCCACAGCTCGCGTTCGCCCTGCTCGGGGAAGAGTGCATAGCCGGCGACGACATCGTCCTGCACCAGCAGGCGCTGGAACTCGGCGCGCACGCCCATGGCTTCGGCCGTCAGCGCGGCGGCTGCATCGGCGCGGCCGAGGCGGCCCAAGGCCGTCGCCAGCGTGTGCAGCATCTGGTGGTGCAGCGTGACCGTCCAGGCGCTGCAAAGGCGCTCGCGCAGGGCCGGGTCGGCCGGCTGCAGCGAATCGTTCCAGTCGCCATGCCAGTAGGCGGCCAGGCCCGTGCCGGGCACGACGCGCTGGCGGATCAGCGCCAGCGCTTGCTCGACATGCGCAGCCAGGCTGACTGCCTCACCACCGTGGAAGGGCAGCACCTCGTCGAGCAGGCCGGCGTCGCCGCTGGCGATCAGGTATTGCGCCAAGGCCAGCAACGGCCAGAAGACGATGTCGCCATGCGAGTCACCGGCACGGATGTTGGACTCGCGCTCGAAGAACATGAACCACTGCGGCCAGTCGCCGTCGGGGTTCTGGGCCGCGAAGACGCGCAGCAGCAGGTCGCGCACGGGAGCGGTCTGGCCGAGCGCCAGCAGCATTTCCAGCGGCCCCTGGCAGACATCGCGCGTGCCCCAGCCGCCACCCGAATACTGCTCAAGGCCGCGCGGCGACAGATAGTGCACCAGGGCGTTGTGGGCATACCAGGGCAGGATGTCGCTGAGCTGCGCCAGGGCCGGGTGCTGCCATTGCGGCAGCGCCAGTGGCTGGGCCGGCGGCGGCACGGTCTCGAGCAGTTCGCCGCGCAGCGCCAGTGAGAAGGTGTGGGACGGCGAGAAATCCAGGCAGACCAGGGGCTCGCCGCGGCTGACGCCGTCGTCGAACAGCCGGCCGTCGTCGCCGACGATGGACAGGCCCGGCGCTTCGACAACGAGGCCGCCGCCGGGGAAGCGTTCCGCCAGCTCGCTGCCCTCGGGCGGTGTGATGCGCAAGCGGTAGTCGCTGTGCTCCCACACAGGCTTGGCCGGCGCGGCACCATCGTCACCGCCGACCGCCAGGTTGAGGCTGGCCCGCAGGCGCAACGCGCGGCCCTTGAGCACACGCAGGCTCAGTGCCATCGCATCCGGCGCGGCGCCGGCCGACGCGATGACCTCGATGACGCCGGTATCAAAGGCATACAGCCAGCGGCAGCGCTGCGGCTGGATCTCGAAGGCCGACGGCAGGCCAAGCAGCTCCCAGTCGCAGGCTTGCTGCTGCACGAACAGCCGCAAACCGGCCGTGCCGAACAGGCCGAGCAGGCTGCGCTGCGTAGACAGCAGGCGGTTGATGCTGACATGGCCCTGGGTCAGCATGGAATGGAAGACGCCGCCCATCCAGCAGGTGGACGTCAGCGCGCCCTCGTCGGGCACGAGGTGGTCGCCGCTGCGCAGGATGTGGCCATGCGGTCGCTGCACGAGCAATTCCTTGGCGCGCAATACGACGTGGCGGCTCTCATCGGCGAAGAAGCTCAGCAATTGGCCGTCCTGCCACTCCTCGTGGCGGCGCTCTCCGGGCAGCCAGGCCGCCAGGTCCTCGGCGCTCAGCTCGCGGCTGGCCAACATCTGCGCGCTGGCGAACAGGCTGGGCGCGGGCGCCAGGCCAGGCGCGTCCAGCATGGCAGACGGTTGGGCTTCGGGCAGCGCCAGCACGGCGGGCAGGCGCCCCAGATCGACATCGCCGCTGGCCTCGGGGTGGTGGGGCTGCAGCGCCAGGAAGAAGCCAGCCGCCGTGCGCTCGCCGGGCGCCAGCGCGATGGCCTCGTCCTGCAGTGCGACGACGGCATGCTCGTGCTGCAGGCGCCGCCCCGGCAGGCCGCTCAGCAGGCCTGGCGGCGGCGCGCCCTCACGCGCGGCATGGCCCCACACCTGGCTGGCGTCGGTCGCGAAGCTGTCGGCGCGGCGCAGCGAACCCGCCAGCAGCCAGGGGTGGCGGCCGCTCTGGGCCTGGTTCTGGCGCGCGGCCAGCAGGGCACCGTGGCGGGGGTGCTGCAGCGGCTGCAGATCGATGTAGTGGCTGACGTAGAACTCGTTGGTGCGCGCGGCGCCATAGTCGGCCAGACCGACGTCCTGCACCAGCACGGGCGAGATCTCGCAGGCGGTGTCGCCCAGATTCGCGGCCTGCAGATGCCAGAACAGCACGGGCTCGCTGGCCGACAGGCGCAATTGCAGCCGCAAGGCCAGGCCCTCCCATTCACCGCGCATCTCGAAGCCGCCTGCATCGCTGTGCACGCTCAGCGGCGAGCGCGGCCCGAGCAGCGGCACGATGCGCCAACCGCCATCGCCCGCCTCGCGGCGGCGCAGCCAGACATTGGCCAGCCCGCCTTCCAGCTCATTGCCCGGAAAGAGGTTGAGCATCAGCGCCGGCCCGAACATCAGCCGGCGCAAGGCGCCGTGGGACAGCAGCTCGGCTTGGAGGCCGGCCGGATTGCTAAGCGAGTGAGCGGTCATGTTTGTCGCTGCGCCAACAGCCAGGGCAGCAGATCGGGGTCTTGATAGGCGGGGGTCCAGGAGTCGTGGCCGACGCCGGGATAGATGGTGAAGCTGACCCGGCCGCCCACGGCGCGCAGCGCGTCGACGCAGGCCTGCTGGCCGGCCAGCGGCACGGCGGTGTCGGCATCGCCGTGATAGGCGCGCACCGGCACCTCGCGCATGGCCTCGACGGAGACCGGGTCGCCGAAACCGCAGACCGGCGCGATGGCTGCGAGGTCGCGCGGATAGGCGCTGGCCCAGTTCCACACGCCGTGCCCCCCGAGGCTGAGGCCGGTGGCGAGGCTGCGCCGGCGGTCCACGTAGAGCCGTGCCTGCAGGGCCAGCATCAGGCGGTGCAGGCGCTCGGGCTCCCAGCGCGCGCCGTCTTCGAGTTGCGGGCTGACGATGATGAACTGCGGGTTCACGCCGCGTGCCGCCCAAGACGGCGGGCCGTGGATCTTGACCTTCTCCAGGTCGGTGCCGCGCTCGCCAGAGCCGTGCAGGAAGACCAGCAGCGGCCAGCGCTCGCGCCTCTCGGTATAGGCGCGCGGCAGCGACACCCACATGCGCTCGCCCTCGATCTCCCAGGCCCGCTGCTCACCAGCGGCCAGGCCGGCAGGTGGCGTCGGCGGCATGGCCGCGCAGGCGCTGAGCAGGGCGGGCGTCGTCAACAGCAATTGGCGGCGGTTCATCGTCATGGCGTGGGCTCCAGCTGAACGGTGGTGGCGTTGGCGGGCAGCGGCAATTCGCGGCCCTGCCAGCTCAGCGCTTGAGTTTCGACGTTAGCGCGCGGCAACGACCCTGCGCCAGGCCAGGCCAGGCGCATCTCGCCGCCCAGCCGCTCGGGGCGGCGGTCGATGTGCAGCGTCCAGCCGCCGTCGGCGCGCTTGAGCAGGCGATAGTCCAGCCGCCCCCAGGCGGTGGACAGGCCCGCGACGCCGATGTCGCCCGCCTCGCGCCAGCTCGCCGGCAGGCCAGCGCCGAGCACCAGGTCGGTTTCGGTCTCATAGGCGAGCAGGTCCAGGGCCGAGCGCAGATAGTCGGACGAGACCCAGGCATGGGGCATGTCGCCGAGGAAGCCCGGCTTGCGCACATCCGGCCGCACAACCTCGGCCCACTGGTTCCAGCCCGCGGGGCGCTGGTGGCCGAAGAACCAGGCCAGCAGCCGGTGCGCTTCGTCCGCCCGGCCCAGTCGCACCAGGGCGCTGACATTGCGCAGCTCGTAGGGCGTGTAGTCGGCCCAGGCCTTGCGGCCCTCGATGCGGGCCAGGGCCTCGGCCCAGTAGCGGTCGAAGGTGGCGCGCAACAGTTCGGGCGCGAGATGGCCAGCCTGGGCCGGGTTCAGCGCCATCGTCGTGGACGTCGCATCGAAGTCGCCGCGATCGGCGGCGCCGGCGATGTGATCGATCTTGTAGTGCTTCGCGGTCGCGGCGATGGAGGCGGCAAGGTCGGCTGCGAACTCGTCGCGCGACACCGCCCAGCGCACGGCTTGCGCCGTGTCGCCCAGGGCCTGCGCGATCTGTACCGCGTCCTTGTAGCCGCGCAGGGCCCAGAAGTCGTCCCAGTAGGCGTAGGCGGCCTTGTCCGAATAGCCCTCGTGGCTGATGGAGGGCGGCATCAGCCCCTTGAAGCGCGGGTCGGCATCGGGCTTGCGCTCGCTCTGGCGCAGAGTTTCCATCCACGCGACGACGCGCTGCACCTTGGGCCAGTGGCGCTCCAGCAGCGCGCGGTCCTGGGTATGGCGCCAAAGTTCGGCGACGGCGAACAGGTATTGGCCGTGGCTGTCGTTCTCGACGACGGGATCGGCGCCGCGCTGATCCACGCAGCAGGGCACCTTGCCGGATTCGAAGATATGGCCGCCGAACCAGTCGACGAACTCCCTCGCCGCCTGCGGCTCGCCCATGCGCACCAGGCCGGCCACCATCATGGCGCCGTCGCGCACCCAGGAGCGGGCATAGGAGCGGGTGCCGGGTCGCAGCGCCGGGCCGTCGCGCGACATCAGGATCTGGGCCAGCGCGCTGCGCAAGGTGTCGGCCACTGGCTGGGCCTGCGGCGGCAGCTGCAGCTCCAACACGCCGAGGCGGTCGCGCCATTGCGCGGCGGCCACGGCGAAGCGGGCGTCCAGCGTGGCGGTGTCGCCATTGCCCGTCACCCAGCCGAAGCTGCGCGACTCGCCAGGCGCCAGCTCGACGTCAAAGCGCAGCAGCGCCGAGGGCAGGCTCTCGACATCGCGCAGGTGCGTGAGCGGCGGCGCCTGCTGCAGCGCGGCCAGACCCGGGCCGCTGCTCCAGGGCGCGGCGCGGACTTCGGTGGGCGCCTCGCGCGGCGTCAGGCGCAGTCCCGGTGCCGTCAGCGCGCCCTCGGCCCAATGCAGGGAAGGCAGCGGGCTGATGCCGCCCTGCGTCGACAGGAATTGCTGCGGCGGGTTGACCTGCCAGGGGCGCAGTGCGAGCAGCAGCGAATAGTGCTGCGGTTTCGGCGTCGGGTTGCGCAGCGTGTAGCGGGCCAGCAGCTTGGGATCCTTGGCCGGGCCGTCGGCGGCGGCTTCGACGCGCAGCTCCACGTCCGCATGCCGCCACTGCACGACGGGCAGCGCGTGCTCGACGAGGCTGTGCTCGATGCGAGCCTGGGCCCAGGTGACGAGGCGGCCGTCATCCAGCCGCACAGCGGGTTCGACGCTGGGGCCGCCACGGGCCAGCTCGATGGCGCCGTCTTCGCTGACGAGGCCGGAGCGCTGGGCGCCGCCGTCGACGCCGACGACGGTCCAGTAGTTCTGCTCGCCGAGGAAGGCGCGCGGCAGCTCACCACGCGGCAGCGCGCGGGCGAGCTCGGCGACAGCGGCGTTGCTGTCGGGCCATTGGGCGGCGTCACGCAACTCGAGCTCGGGCGGCTTTTTGCCCTCGTAGCGCAGCCGGATCCAGCGCCACTCCTGCTCGCCGAGGAAGAGGGCCCGGCCGGGGCGTGCGGACAGCAGCTTCCAGCGCCGGTTGTCGTCCGACACCTCGACCCGCAGCGGCGCGCCGCTGGCGAACCACAGGCCGTTGAACTCACGCAGCTGCTGGAAGTCCAGCGTCACCTCGCCGGCCCCCTGCTTGCGGCGCGGTTCGGGCCAGGCCTTGGGCGCGGGCTCGCGCGGCTCGCGGCCGATCGCGCCGACACACAGGGCCCCGGCCCCACCGCCATCCTGCTGGCCGGCGACGACGACAAACTCGATGAACTGGCTGCGCTTGAGCACGCGGTCTTCGGTCGGGCCCCAGGCGAAGGCGATGTGACGGCGCTTGAAGCGCGTCTCGGTCAGCGTGTCGGGCAGGGCCAGCGCCGGGCGGTGGATCCACCAGACGTTGTCGCCGCTGGCATCGACGAATTTGATCTGTACGTCGTTGCCCGCGGTCTTGCCCTTGAGCTGGGTGGTCAGCGCGAAATCGGCCGGCCAGTCCAGCGGCAGTTCGCGGCGCAGCACGGCATAGCCGGAGACGCCGGCGAAGTCGTAGTCGAGGCAAAGGGAGTCGTCGCGCGCGTCGCGGCGCAGGCTGGCCTTGACCTGGTCGGAGGCCGTCGCTTTCCAGCGGCTGGCGTCCTTCATGTCGTCCAGTACGACGGCGCCCGCGCAGGGAGCGGCCAGCAGCAGCAGGCAGGCCAACACCTTCTTCATTTCACGCTACCCATCAACAAGCCCTGCATGTAATACCGCTGCAGGGCGACGAACAAGGCCAGCACCGGCAGCACCGTGATGACGGCGCCGGCCATCATCAGCTCGCTGTCCTGCACATGCTCGCGCGACAGCGCGGCAAGAGCGACGGGCAGCGTGTGCATCTCGCCGTCGGTCAGCACGATCAGGGGCCACATGAAGTCGTTCCAGCTGCCGAGGAAGGCGAACACGGCCAGCGTGACCAGAACGGGCTTCAGCGTCGGCAGCACGACGCTCCAGAAGATGCGCCACTCGCCGGCACCATCCAGCCGCGCCGCCTCGAGCAACTCGTCCGGCACGCCGCGCGCGTACTGGCGCACCAGGAAGATGCCGAAGATGCCGGCCATGCTGGGAATCAGCACGCCCATCCAGGTGTTCACCAGGCCCATGCCCTTGAGCATCAGGAAGAGGGGCAGCATGGCGACCTGGCCCGGAATCACCAGGGCCGCAATCAGCAGGCCGAAGACGCGCTCGCGGTGGCGAAAGCGCAGCTTGGCGAATGAGTAGCCCGCCAGCGTGTTGAAGCTGACCGAGAGCAGCGTGCTGATGACGGCCAGGGCCAGGCTGTTGACGAAGGCGCGCTTCAGGCCGCCGTCGCCGAGCAGCTGCTGGTAATGCGCCAGCGTCGGGTGCTGGGGGATCAGCGGCGGTGGCAGGCTTTGCGCCGTGCCGGCGGGCATCAGCGACACGCAGACCATCCACACCAGCGGGAAGGCCGCCAGCGCGGCAAAGGCCCACAGCAGGCCGTTGACGAAGACCGTTTTGGGCTTCATGCGCCCTCCCCCGTCAGCCGCCGCTGCATGGCGATCAGGCCCTTGCTGACGACGACGATGATGATGAAGAGGACGAAGGCCACGGCCGAGGCCAGGCCCAGGTTCCACCACTTGAAGCCTTCCTCATACATCAGATAGAGCACGCTGACCGTGCTCTGCAGTGGCCCACCCTGGGTCATCACATAGGGCTCGGCAAAGAGCTGGAAATAGCCGGCCGTCGTCAGGATGGTGACCATCAACAGCGTCGGCGCGATGCTGGCCAGCGTGATGTAGCGGAACTGCGCCCAGGACTTCGCGCCGTCGAGCTTGGCGGCCTCGTACAGGTCGTGGGGTACGGCCTGCAGCGCGGCGATGAAGATGATCATGTTGCCGCCGAAGTTCTTCCAGGCGGCGAACAGGATGATGGTGGGCATGGACCAGTGCGGGTCGCCCAGCCAGTCCACCGGGTCCAGGCCCAGCGATTGCAGCGTGTAGTTCACCAGGCCGTACTTGACGTGGAAGAGATAGCGCCAGATGACGGCGACGGCGACCAGCGTCGTCACGACGGGGGCGAACAAGGCGGTGCGCAGCAGCGGCTTGAAACGCACGAGCTTGCTCTGCAGCAGCACGGCCGCAGCCAGCGAGACGCCGATGGACAGCGGCACGCCGAGCACGACGAAATAGAGGGTGTTGCCCAAGGCCTTCCAGAACAGTGGCAGGCCGAGCACGTGCAGATAGTTGTCCAGGCCCTGCCAGCGCAGATTGCGCAGGTCGGCCAGGGCATAGATGTCGAAGTCGGTCAGGCTGAGTGCCAGGCCGGCGATGACCGGCACGCCGAAGAAGAGGGCAATGACGATCAGCGCCGGGGCGGCGAAGGCCCAGGCGGCGAGCGATTCTTTGCCGGCGTGCTTCATGCGCCAGCCTTTCGGTCCAGCATCCAGCGCCGCTTCTCGAGGATGCCGTCGACGAGGGTGTCCAGCCGCTTCACCGTCGTGTCGAGGTCGGTCACGCCGTGCACCGCGCGCGTCGCGGCGAGCTGCATCTCCTTCTCGATGCGCTCCCATTCGGGCACGGCCGGCGCCGCGCGCACGCGCTGCAGCTGACGGTGGAAGGCGGCGGCGTGCCTGTCCTCGGCCAGCGTCGCGCCGTTCAGCGGCAGGGCCCAGGCGCTGCGCCGCGCCGGCAGATCGCCGGTCAGGCGGTAGAACTCGAGCTGCACATCGGGCCGGCTCAGATAGCTGATCAGCGCCCAGACCTCGGGCTTGTGCTGCGAGCGCTTGAACATCGCGAGGCTGGCGCCGCCAGCGAGGGATGCGCCGGGGCCGTTCGGGCCGGGCAGCTCGGCGGTGATCCACGCATTGGCCAGTTCGGCCGGCAGGCGGCGCTTGAACTCGCCGATGTCCCAGGGCCCCGACATATAGAAGGCGAAGTTGCCGCGGCCGAACTCCTGCCAGAGGTTGCCGATCTGCACCTCGCTGACGCCGGGCGCCTCGCCGCGCTGGAAGCGCTCCAGGTAGAAGCCCAGAGCGGTGCGAAAGCCCGGCGACGAGAAGTTGCCGTAGCGGCCGCCGTCACGCAGCACCTCGCCCGGCTGCTGCAGGGCCAGGGCCAGCAGCGGCGCGGACTCGTTGGTTGGCAGCAGCATGGGCTTGTCCATGCCGTGCTGGCGCAGAGTGGCCAGTGCCACGCGCCAGTCGTCCCAGCTCACGGGCATGGACGGGATGCCGGCACGCGCCAGCAGGTCCTGGCGCACGAACATCAGCCGCGTGTCCACATACCAGGGCAGGCCCACGCGCTGGCCGCCGGGCGCATTCGTCGCCCAGATGCCGTCGAAGTAGTCGCCCGGTACAAGAGCCGGCGTGCGCGCCAGCCAGGGCTCCAGCGCCTCCAGCGCGCCCAGGGCCTGCATCTCGGGCAGCCAGGTGTTGCCGACCTGGGCGAGGTCGGGCGTCGCGTCGCCGGCGAACGCGGTCAGCAGTTTTTCGTGCGCGGCCGTCCAGGGCAGTTGCTCGACCTTCACGCGCACGCCGGGGTGCTCGCGCTCGAAGGCCGGCATCAGCTCGGCCACGACCTCGCTCTCGCGGCCCATGGCCCAGAAGCGCAGCGTGGTCGTGCCGCTGTCGCGCGCGCAGCCCGTCAGGGCCGCTGCAGCGGTGGCACCGAGCAGGTCACGACGGCGCATGGTCAACCGAGCCAGCCCCCGGTGAAGCCGGCGCGCTTCAGGCCTCGAACCAGATGCGCGTTCTTGCGCATGACCTGCCACACCAGCTCGCCGCGGTGGTTGCCCATCATGGCCAGCAGGGGGCCCTGGTCGATGCCCAGCATGTCGGTGTCCACCCAGCCCTTGCCGGGCTCGATGCGGCCATGCGTGAGACGCACATCGGGGTAGTTGAAGCTGGGATTGAAGGCATCCCAGAAACCATAGCGCCCCCAGGTGTGCGGGTAGCGCTCCTTGATGGCCATCAGCGCCGGGATGACGATCTCGGGCGCGAAGGCGATGGAACTGCCGGCCGCATAGGGCGCCAGCGTGCCATCGTCGTACAGGCCCATGCCGCGGCCGGCATAGCTGATGAAGCGGCGCTTCTCGGTCTTGCCGGCGGTCGTCTTGTAGGCCAGCTTGATGTCGGCGGGGCCGTCGCTGGCGCTGACGCCCCAGACCTCGGCGCTGTAGCCCTGCCAGCCCAGTGGGTTGGCGGCGGCGTAGTCGCGCTGCACATAGGTGGCGCGGCGCGAGTTCTCGAAATAGTCCAGGCCCTTGGCACGCATATAGGCGTCGCGAATGCCGCGGAAGTCCACCCAGCAATGCGTGAACTGGTGGCCGAACAGCGGCGGGAAGCGCAGCAGGGTCTGGCCGTGGCTCTCACCCCAGCTGTGCTCGTCGTAGGTGCTGAGCCAGGCGTCGTAGGCCTCGGGCAGCACCGGCCGCGTGGGCGAGCCCAGGGCCAGCAGATAGACCATCATGGCCTCGTTGTAGCCCTTCCAGTCGCTCGGAATGAAACCCTTCTCGGGCGACCAGCCGTGGCTGATGGACGGCGGCCGCACCTGGGCCCAGGCCCAGTCGACGCGGCCGTAGAGCTCATCCACCAGCTTGCGGATGGCGGCCTCGTCGGCATGCTCGCCATCGAAGTAGCTCTGGGCATGCAGGGCGCCCATCAGCAACAACGCCGTGTCGACGGTGGACAGCTCGCACTGGGCGAAGCGCAGGCCCTCCTTCATGTCGAGGAAGTGATAGAAAAATCCCTTGTGGCCGGCCACGCCGGTCTTGCCCGGGCCCTGCGGCAGGCCGGCGAAGAAGCGCAGCGTCGTCAAGGTGCGCTCGCGCGCCTGGGCTCGCGTGATGTAGCCACGCGCCACGCCGACCGGATAGGCGCTCAGCGCGAAGCCGACGGCCGCGATGCTGGCGAAGGACGGCGTCGGCCAGCGGTCGGGTGCCAGGCCGGTCTTCGCATCCGTCGTCTCCCAGAAGAAGTCGAAGGTGCGACGCTCGAGGTCGGCGAGGAAGGTGACGGCCGCGGGCGCCGCCGTCTCGGCCCAGCTGGGCAGGTTGGCGGCCAGGGCAAGGCCGGCGCCGTGTGCGAGGACGGCGCGTCGGGTCAGCAGACTCATGATGGGGGTGATTGTGGGAGCCGGCCTTGCATTCGGCGCAGCCAGCTCCCGGACTTCAGGATCAGAACGTGTAGCTGGCGCCCAGCTTGAACTGCCGCATCGAACCGCGCACGCCGGTGCGGGTGTCGAAGTGGTCGTTGTCGCCACCCAGCGCGTTCTTCGGCGGCGTGGCGCCACCGCCGACCCAGTCGTCGTAGTAGCCCCAGTTGGCGGTGTTGAACAGGTTCAGCACGTCGACACGCAGTTGCAACTCGCCGCCGTAGACCTTGAAGTTCTTCGCCAGCGCCATGTCGAGTTGCTTGAACGTGTCGGAGCCGCGCGAGACGGCGACGCAGCCGTTGGGCCCGTCGAAGCCGGTGTGGCAATCAATCACGCGCCGCGGCTGGCCGTCACCCACAGTCAGCTTGCCGGACAGCTGCATGCCCCAGGGCAGCTTGTCCATCAGGCCGCCGACCACCAGGCGGTGCTTCTCGGCGTCCTTGGCAGGGCGGAAGCCGTACGTGCCCTTGCCGTAGGTCCAGTCGAAGATGTCATCCGACCACTCGTTGTTGGTGGTCTTGGCGTCCGTGTACGTGTAGGCGACGGTCATGCTCCAGCCGCTGGCCTGGGTGTAGGGCTTGTCCAGCGACAGGAACAGGCTGGTGGCCTTGTTCTGGCCGGCGAAGTCGCCCAGCACCACCGTGCCGAAGTTGCGCGGCGCGCCGCCCCAGAACGGGTCTACCGAGTTGGAGTTGCCGAAGCCGCCGTTGAAGTCGCGGTTGCCGTTGAACCAGATGAACTGGTTCTTGGCGTGGATCTTGGAGACCGCGACGTCCATGTTCCACATGCCCAGCGCCTGGCGCACGCCCAGGCTCATCTGGTCGGCGAACGGCATCTTGAAGTCGTTCTTGATCATCCAGATTTCGCCACCGGGCGCTGCGTTCTTCTGCAGTTCGTCCAGCGCGTTGTTGGCCATCTTGCGGTCGTAGCTGCGGCCCCAGCCGCCGTAGATCACCGTGGCCTTGTTCCCCAGCAGGTCGTACGACGCACCGACACGCGGTGCGAAAGCACCCTTGAAGGCCTTGCGCGAGTTGCCGGTGGAGATGTAGTCGGCAATGTTGATGCCGCCCTTGGCCAGCGACTGCGCATATGTCTGGCCGGCAGGTGCGGTGACGCCACCAATCGTGCGGCCATCCAATGCGTTCAACCCGGCGACCCGGTCAGCCGGCGTCACGTAGTCGTTGTTGAGCATGTTGTCTTCATAGTCCCAACGCGCGCCGAGATTCAGCTCCAGCTGCTTGGTGAGCTTCCAGTCGTCCTGCAGGTAGATGCCGTACTGGTTGTTCTTGAGGTTGGCAGACGCTGTTGGAATGGGCAGCCGAATGTTGCACTGGTCACTGGACAGGCCATTGCTGGCAACGTTGGTGCCGGTACAGGCAAGACCGTTGAAGTACGGCTGCCCGGTCGTCGTGTTCAGCACGGTGTCGATCGCCGCGACGCGGAACGCCGTGCCGCTGAGGTCGTACTTCATCGCCCTGAACTGCACGCCGCCCTTGATGACATGGCCGGCCATGCCGGTGTAGGTCAGGTCGTCCTTCAGGTAGACGCCGCTCTGGCGGCGGTCCTGCGAGTTGGGCGAGCCGCCGGTGAAGAAGATGTCCTGGACATTCTTGATCTCATTGGTGGGCGAGTACTTGTGGCGGACCAGCGGGTCGGCGGAGTCCGACTGCGGGTTCCATTTGCTGCTTTCCCAGCCCACGCGGGCTTCGTTGAGCCAGTTGTCGCCGGTGTACTCGTGCGTGGCATCCAGGCGGTAGGAGTTGTTGTTGTTGTTGATCGCAGTGGTCGGCGAAAAGCGGTCGCCATCGACCGAGTAGCCGGTTTCCTTGCGCAGCGTGGTGGAGATATCCAGGCGCTGGCGGTCGTCAATCTCGGCGGACAGCTTGCCGAACACGAGATGCTCCTTGAACTGGCCCTTGAAGGAACCTTGCTGCGCAATGAGGGAGGGGACGACGCCCGGGCTGCCCGGGTACTTGTCCAGGTTCGTCGCCGTCAGCTGGCGGGGCTTGTCGAGCGACTTGCCGTCGTACGCCAAGAAGTAGTGCACCTTGTCCGGCACCACGGCGCCGCCGATGCTAAAGCCGGCTTCGATCTGCTTGTTGGACGGTGTCGGGATGCCGTTGGCCTCATCCTGCTTCTGGATGGGGCTCAGCGAGGTCCAGTTACTGCCCGTGCGATTGACGTAAACGTTTCCATGCGTTTCATTGGCGCCCGATTTCGTGACTGCGGCAATGGCCACGCTGGACACCTGGTCGAACTCGGCCTTGTAGTTCTGCGTCAGCACCCGGTATTCGGCGATGGCAGTCTGCGGGAATGGGTTGCCGCGACTGGTGTCCTGGCCGGACACGCCGCCACGCAGGACGTTGTTCTTCTGGCCGACGCCGTCGATGAAGACGTTGACCGAGTCAATGTTCTGCGAGCCGCCGCGCAGCCGCGTGTTACCAGCCGGGTCGGTGTCGAAGCGCACACCGGGTGCGAAATCGGCTGCCGAAAGGAAGTTGCGAGAAGCCTGGGGGATGGCTTCGATCATCTTGTTGGAAACCGTCGTGCCGACCTGCGAGTCGATGACGCCCTGGCGCTGCGCGCTGCCCTGGACGACGACGGTGCCGAGCTGGGCGGTGCCGCTGGCGAAGTCCAGTGTGGCGTTCTGGCCGACCGACAGCGTGACGACGCTGCCGGTGCTGGCGCCGCCGACGCGGATCTCGTAGCTGCCCGGGTTCAGGCCGACCAGCACATAGCTGCCGTCCGCCAGCGTCTTGGTCCGGTAGGTGTTGCCGTTGGCCTTGTTGACGGCGACGACGTCGGTGCCGGCGGGTGCATTCACGCCTGCCGCGGTGATCGTGCCGCGCACGGTGGCGTTGGACGATTGGGCCTGGGCGGCGCCGGCCAGAACGAAGCAGACGGCCGTGGCCAGCGCGTGGCGGCGCCAGTGTTTGCAGTGGGAAGCGTTGCTCATGATGTCCTTGTCTCCTGGTTGTGTACTGTGGTTCGGACGGGATTCAGGTCTGGCTGCTGCCGCAGGACCGACGCACGACGAGCTGCACCGGCATGACGGTGGCGCTCGCGTCGGTCGCGTTGCTTGCGAGGGTGTCGGCCAGCGCGTCGAGCGCCTGACCGCCCAGGGCGGCAATGGGTACGTGCATGGTCGTCAGCGCGGGGCTGACATAGCGCGCGATGGGGATGTCGTCGAAGCCGGCCAGTGCCATGTCTTCGGGCAGGCGCACGCCAGCGGCCTGCAGGGCGCCGAGCAGGCCGATGGCCATGATGTCGTTGGCGGCGAAGACGGCGTCGGGCCGATCGGCCGCCGGCAGCGCCAGCAGCGCCGCCGCGGCGCGCTGGCCGCCGGCCTCGGAGAAGTCGCCTTCCAGCAGCCAGGGCTCGGCACCTTCGCCCAGTCCAACCAGGCCGGCGCGGTAGCCGCGTTCGCGCTCACGGGCCTCGAAGTTGGCCTGCGGCCCGCCGAGGAAGGCGATGCGGCGCCGGCCGCTGCGCACCAGGTGCTCGGTCATCGCGCGCGCACCGCCGAAGTTGTCGACGGCGAAGACGCGCTGCGTCGGCTTGCTGACGCCGGAGTTCAGCAGCACGGCCGGTAGGGCCGGCGGCAGGTTCTGCGACAGGAAGTCGTCGTCGGCATGCGGCGACATGACGATGAGGCCGTCGACACGGCCGTTCATCGCGCGCAGCGCGGCTGCGGCCTCGTTGGCGTCATCGTGGGAACTCGACAGCAGCAGGTGCAGGCCGCGCGCGCGGGCCGCCTGGTCGATGCCGCGGATCAGCTCGGAGAAGAACTCGCCGTGCAGGTCGGGCAGCAGCGCGCCGATGGTGTCGGTGCGGCGCGTGATGAGGCTGCGCGCCGCGCCGGATGGGCTGTAGCGCAGTTCGCGGGCGACTTCGACGATGCGCTGGCGCGTGTCGGGCAGCACGTTCTCGGCGCCGTTGAGCGCACGCGAGACCGTGGCAACCGACACGCCGGCGACGCGGGCGACATCCTTGATCGTGGCGGGAGAGACCGTCATCTTGTTCTCAGAGGTTGGCGCCATGGGAAGCGATGACATCAGCATAGAAGCGCGCGCTGGCCTTGGGCGTGCGCTTCTGTGTCTGAAAGTCCACATGCACGAGACCGAAGCGCTTGGCGAACCCAAGAGCCCACTCGAGGTTGTCGAACAGCGACCACGCGCAGTAGCCACGCACGTCGGCGCCACGGCTGATGGCGTCCTGCACGGCGGCGATGTGGGTGCGCAGATAGTGCACCCGCAGCGGGTCGTCGATGCGGCCGTCTATGGAACTGGGGGGGTCGTAGAAGGCGGCACCGTTCTCGGTGACGTAGAGCGGCAGGCCGCCGTAGCGCTCGTGCATCCACACCAGGGTGTCGGCCAGGCTTTGCGGGTGCAGCTCCCAGCCCGTCTCGGTGTAGATGCCGCCGGGCTGGCGCTGCGGCGCAGCGGGCACGGGCCAGGCCTTGGCGTCGTGGCGGACGACGGCGCGGGTGTAGTAGTTCAGGCCGAGGAAGTCCACCGGTTGCTTCAGCGCCTCGACCTCGGCGGCCGGCCAGTCCGGCCAGGCGTCACCGAAGACTTCGCGCAGCTCGTCCGGGTAGCTGCCCAGCAGCGCCGGGTCGAGGTACTGCCGGTTCATATAGGCGTCGGCCAGCCTGGCCGCATGGCGGTCGTACTCGCTGGCATCGGCAGGCAGATGCTTTGGCTCGATGTTGACGACGAGACCGATCCTGTTTTTGCCGGTCGCCCGGTAGGCCTGCACGCCCTTGGCGTGGGACTGCATCAGCCGGTGGGCCACGATGGCCGCCTCGAAGGCGCTCTTGTGGCCGGGCGCCAGCGTGCCATGCATGAAGCCACCGTCGGCAACGACCCAGGGCTCGTTGACCGTGACCCACATGGGCACGCGGTCGTCCAGCGCCTTGAAGCAGACCTGCGCATAGTCGGCGAACCAGTCCGGCATGTCGGGGTTGAGCCAGCCGCCACGGTCGTCCAGCGCGGCGGGCAGGTCCCAGTGGTGCAGCGTCGCCATCGGCGTGATGCCGGCGGCCAGCAGTTCGTCGACGAGGCGCTCGTAGAAGCCCAGGCCGGCCGCGTTCACCGCGCCACGCCCTTGATTTCGACCTTCAGGCAGCACCCGGTTCCAGGCGATGCTGAAGCGATAGGCGCTCAGGCCGAGCTCGCGCATCAGCGCGACGTCGTCCTTCATGCGGCGGTAGTGGTCGCAGGCCATGTCGCCGGTGTCGCCGCCGAGCACGCGGCCCGGCGTGCGCACGAAGCGATGCCAGTTGCTGACGCCGGCCCCGTCGGCCAGCGGCGAGCCTTCGATCTGATAGGCGGAAGTCGCGCAGCCCCAGAGGAAGCCGGGCGGGAACGGTTGTCTCATCCGTATGCCGACTCCGCTTGCACGGGTCGGTCTCTGCGTCGTCATGTAAACGTTTACATGCATTCTTTCCGTGAATACTTGACGAGTCAACAGCGTGTTTACCCGCTGCGTGAGCCACGGCTGCAGGGGCCTCTCCTGGCAAGTCCCGAATCGGGCACGTGCGGCGCGCTGCTATCGTCCGCCCGCCAAAAAAACCAGGGAGAAACGCATGTCCATTCAAGAAGACCCGATCGTCCGCAGCGCCGCCCGCTGGTTCTGGTGGATCGCCGGGCTGTCGCTCGTCAACGCCGTGATGTTCCACAGCGGCAGCGACGGCAACTTCGTCCTTGGCCTGGCCATGACGACGCTCGCGAACGCCATGTTCGCGTCGATGCTGCCGGTGGCCATCGCGCTGACGGCTCTGACCGTCGGCTTCTACTTCGCGATGGGCCTTTACGCCCAGCGCGGCAAGCTCTGGGCCTTCTATGCCGGCCTGGCGCTCTACATCGTCGACGCGCTCATCTATCTGAAGTTCGAGGACTGGATGTCGGTCGGCTTCCATGCGCTGGCGGCCTTCTTCATCGCCCGGGGCCTGATGCGCGTACGCGAGCTCGAACGCCTGCCCGCGCCCGAAGGCGCCTGAGCATGAACGGTGCGCCTCCCGACGGCCTGCCGGTCTACCGCCTGCTGACCGGCCCCGACGACGCGGGCTTCTGCCATCGCGTCAGCGAGGCGCTGGCACTGGGCTACCGGCTCTACGGCTCGCCGGCGGCGACGTTCAACGGCGAGCGAGTCATCGTGGCGCAGGCCTTGCTCTGGCCCTCGGCAGACGATCGCGTCAACGGCTGAAACTCCCTCCCCGCGAGCATCGCCGTCCCCTCGGGGACCGCCTGGACTTGCCTGCGTTCAGCGGGGCAAGGCCAGGCGAGGGGCACCACATCAATCCGCGTAGATGCCGGCCGCCCTGATGACCGGCGTGAGCTTGGCGATCTCCGCCTCGACGAACTTCTTGTGATCGGCAGGCGTGAGGCGGGCATCGTTGATGATGACCGCCCCCAAGGCCTCCTGGCGCTTGTGGAAGTCGGCATCCTTGAGCGCCGCGCGCAGCGCCGTGTTGATCTTGTCGATGACGGCCTTGGGCGTGCCCTTGGGCGCGTACATGCCGTGCCAGACCGTCAGATTGAAGCCCTTCAACCCCGATTCGTCCGCCGTCGGCAGCTTGGCCAGCACGCCGCTGGTCAGGCGCTTGGACGACATCACGGCATAGGCCTTGACCTTGCCGGCCTCGATCTGGCCGGTGGTGTTGGTGGTCTGGTCGCACATGATGTCGACCTGGCCGCCGAGCAGGTCGTTCATGGCCGGCGCGGTGCCCTTGTAGGGGACGGTCGTCATGTCGATCTTGATGGCCGACTGGTACAGCAGGCCGCACAGATGCGAGGCCGAGCCGACACCGGCGTGGGCCAGGTTGATGCTGCCCTTGTTGCTGTCCAGCCATTTGCTGAGCTCGGCATAGTTGCCGGCCGGCAGATTGGGGCGGCCGATCAGCGTCATCGGCACCTCATTGACCATGCCGAGGTACTCGAAGTCTTCCAGCGTCTTGTAGGGCAGCGAGCGGTACAGGGCCGGCGCACTGGCGATGCCGATGTGATGCAGCAGCAGCGTGTAGCCGTCGGGTGCGGCCTTGGCGACCTTGTTCGCACCCAGCGTGCCGCCGACACCGCCGACGTTCTCGATGATGATGGTGGCGCCCAGGGGCTTGCGCAGCGCCTCGGCCAGGTCACGGGCAACCTTGTCGGTCGGCCCGCCGGCCGCGAAGGGCACGATCACCGTGACGGGCTTGTCGGGATAGTCGGCAGCGGCGGTGCCGGCAGCCATCAGGGCCGCGAGGGCGATCAGGGTCGTGCGCATGGGGTCGTCTCCAGGGTGCTTGTGCGCGCGATCTTAGGCATAGCGCTGCACCCGGCGCCCCCGGGATGGCCCCAGGCTCGTCCCGTCAGGGGTAGCTCAGCGTCAGCGTGTAGCGCTGCGTGCTGCTGCTGCCCGAATAGGCGCCCACGCGGATGTAGACGGCCAGCGCCGCAGCCCCGGTGTTCTTGTAGCTCATGGACTCGGTGCAGGTGCCGCTCTCCGACGACGTGAGCGTCGTGCCGCTGGCGTTGTGCAGATAGAGGTCGTAATCGAAGGCGGCCGGGCAGCTCATGTCGACGCGCAGCGTCTTGCCGGCGGCCAGCGTGACCTTGAAGTAGTCCTTGTCGGTCGTCGTGGCCATGGCGCCGCTGAGGGTCGTCTGGTTGGTGACGACATTGGCCGTGGCGATGGTGCCGTTGGACTCAGTCTCGTTGAGCGTCGCGCTGGCGTTGCTGATGCTGAAGTTGACGGCCGACGAGGCGCCCGAGTTGCCGGCCGCGTCATAGGCCCGCGCCACCAGGCTGTGGCTGGCGTTGGTGAGCGTCGTCGAGTCCAGCGTCATCGAATAGGGCGAGGTCGTGTCGCTGCCCTTGACGACGCCGTCGACGACGAAGTCGACGCGCGCCACGCCGACGTTGTCGCTGGCCGTGGCCGACAGCGTGATGGTTCCGGCCGTGCCGGACTCGCTGGCCGTCGCAGTGGGCGGCGTGGTGTCGACCTGCGAATTGGACTGCGTGACCCAGACGGGCGCCGTCCACAGCATCTTGCCGTCGTTCTGCGTGATCTTGGCGTAGTAGAAATGCTCGCCGACGGCCGGCGTCGTGCTGGCCGTGGCGCTGCTGGCCAGCAGCGTGACGGTGCCGTTGCGCTGGGGCACGCCTTCGTAGATCTGCACGCTGGTGGCCGTCTTGCCGCTGCTGCTCGCGTAGCCCACGCTCAGGTTGAGGGCGCCGCCGTTGGCGAAGCGCTCGCCCATCACGTGGCCGTTGGCGGTCAGCGCGATCTGCGCCGTCTTGTCCATCGTCGCGAAGACGCGGCGCGCCTTGATCGCATCGAGGAAGCTGGTCTTGCTCAGCGCCGTGCCGTTGGGGATGAGGATGCCCGTGCGGTTGGTGTAAGACTTGCCCCAGTTGGCGCAATGGTTGTCCTGGTTGCTGGCGGGTGCGACGTGGAAGCCGCGTTCCAGCATCTTGTTGAAGGCGTCCTCGAAGTTGCTGAGACCCGTCTCGGTCTCGGTCGTGTTGGACGAGAAGGCCGAGCTGTTCAGGATCTCGGTCAGCACCATGACCTCGTCGCCATCGGCGCTGTAGCCCAGGGCCGTGCCACCGACGAGGAACTGGCCGGTGGTGTCGGGATGGTTGAACTGGCCGACGAGGCCGAGCTGGCGCATCGTCGCGTAGAGCGCCGCGTAGTCGCTCTTGGCCGTGAAGCGGTCGCCGAAGAGCTGGTTGCTGCTGTTGTATTCCCAGGCGAACAACTCCGTGCTGTTGAAGATGTTCATGTGGCCGCCATTGCTGATGACGCCCCATTCCATGCCGTAAAGGGCAAGGTAGTTGGACGTCGTCGCGGCGGTGGCAGCGGAGAGGCCGGCCTGGTAGCGGCTCTTGGCAGTGGCGGGGCTGCCGCTCGCGTTGGTGCTGGAGGAGCCGTCGAAATAGTGGTTGTGCTCGGAGGACATCAGGATGTCCAGGCCGGCCGTCTTGCCATAGGTGAAGGCGTCGGCCGGGCCGAAGGCACCCGTCTGCGCGGGCTGCGACGACGAGCAGCTGCTCAAGGCGCCGCCGCCGTCCGAGTCATTCGTCTGGCTGTGCAGATTGGCGTAGTAGACGGTGTAGGGCAGGCTGTTGATGGCCGGCGCCGACTGCGCCTTGACGAGGCCCCGCCCGGCCGCGGTGGCCATGGGCGCATAGGGCGGCAGCTCGGCGCTGGCCGGCTGGCCGAGGGCGATCGGCCATTGCTGCTCGGCGTGATCCAGCGGCGCAGCTGCGGCCAGCAGGCGCTCGGCGCGGCCCGTCGTTGCGCCCTGGCCCAAGGCGGTTGCGGCGTCGAGGCTGGCGGCCTCGAGCTTGAGTTGGTAGAGGCCATCGGCGAGCGCCGTGCCACCGGCGCCGCGGCCGGCCCAGCGCACGCTGGCCGTCACCGGCGCGCCGGCGTAGCGCGACTCGCCGCTCCAGCGCTGCAGCACGCCGCCCTGTGCGTCGACAAGGCTGAGCGCCCACGCAAAGACCTGGCCGTCGGCAATGCCGGGGTGGTCCATCTGCACGCTGAACACGCGCTCGCCGCTGGCGGCCGTGACCGCAAACGGCGCGGACAGCGTGGCCGAGAACTCGTGATGGTCAGGGTCCTTGGCGCGCGGGCGCACGGCGGCGGTCTTGGTCAGGTCGCCTTCGGCCTGGGAAGACTGGGCAGAGGCCTGCGGGTCACTGCTGTTGCCGCCTCCGCAGGCTGCGAGCAGCAGCACGAGCAGGGTGGGCGGAAGATGGCGAGAAAGCCGGCGATGGGTCATGGCGCGTCCTCAGCTGGTGCCAGCGGTGGCCGGCAAAGCGGCGGACTGTGGTGGCCGCGCCAAGCTGAGTCCATGCGGGCCTTCCTGTCACCGATTCAGGCTCAGGTCGGCCCCGAGGCCTTCAAACGCGCGTCACACGGGTCGGCGATCCTCGATCACCCGGCCGTCGTTGGGCAGGCTGCCCGGCGCGACCAGCTCGATCTCGCCGCGCAGCTTGGTGATGTCGCGCAGCGCCGTCTGCAATTGCTCGGCCAGGCCCTCGGCCGGCGCCGTCTCGAGCTGCAGGCACATGCGGTCATTGGCCAGCTCGCCCTCGACGACGAGGCGGGCCCGGCCGCGCTGGCCGCAACGCGCCAGCACCTCGGCCACCTGGCCCGCGTGCACGAACATGCCACGCACCTTGGCCGACTGGTCGGCCCGGCCCAGCCAGCCGCGCAGGCGCTGGTTGGTGCGGCCGCAGGGACTAGCGCCCGGCAGCACGGCGGACAGGTCGCCGGTCGCGAAGCGAATCAAGGGGTAGCCGGCGCTGAGCGTCGTCACGATGACCTCGCCGACCTCGCCCTCCGCCAGCGGCTCACCCGAGCCGGGCCGCACGATCTCGACAATGACGCCCTCGTCGACGACCAGGCCCTCACGGGCCGCGGTCTGGTAGGCGATGAGACCGAGATCGGCCGTCGCGTAGCACTGGTAGGCGTTGACGCCATGATCGGCAAACCAGCTGACCAAGGCCGGCGGGCAGGCCTCGCCGCTGACGAGGGCACGTTGCAGATAAGGCAGCACATGCCCGCCTTCCGCCGCCTTCTCCAGCAGGATGCGCAGCAGGCTGGGCGTGCCGGCATAGGCCTCGGGCTGCAGGTCCAGCAGGGCCTGCAACTGCAGATCGGTGTTGCCGACGCCGCCTGGCACGCTGGCTGCGCCCAGTGCACGCAGGCCCGCCTCCATCATGGCGCCAGCTGGCGTCAGGTGGTAGCTGAAGCCCACATGGGCGAGCTGACCGGCGCGGATACCGGCCGCATGCAGGGCGCGAGCGGCGCGCCAGGGGTCGATGCCGTCGGCGTCGGGCTCGGGCTCGTACAGCGGCCCGGGTGACTGGAAGATGCGCCGCGGCATGCCGGCGGCAAAGCCACCGAGGCGCAGCGCCCGCCGCGCGGCCTGGGCGGCGGCGAGGCTGCTCTTGCGCGTCAGCGGCAGCGTGGCCAGCGCGGTGCGCGAGGTGATGCTCGCGGCGTCGACGCCGGCCAGCAGCTCGGTGTAGGCCGGACTGCTGGATTGAGCATGCGCGATCTGTTCCGGCAGCGCAGCCATCAGCGCGGCCTCGCGCTCGCCGGGATCACGGACCTCAAGGCTGTCGAAGAACTCGCCTGAATTCACTCGTCTTCCTTCCAGCGCGTGAGCCGGCGCTTGATCTCGTCCTGCAACTTGCGCAGTTCGGTCGCCGACTTCAGCGTGAAGCTGTCCCACTCGGGCGTGCGCGCCGGGCGCTTGGTGAGCTGGACCTTGACGGTCGCACCCTCCACCGCCAGCTTGAGCACCACGTCGGCGCCCAGCATCCAGCCTTCGCCCCGCTCGGCCAGCACGCGCTGGTCGCGCGCAAAGCGCTTCATCGTCAGCAGCGCCGAGTCCGCATCAAAGGGCGGAGGCGCCATCTCCCAGTTGTCATCACTCATGTCGGCCCCCACGTCGTTTCACTCCTGCCCCCCGAGGGGGCGCTCGCCGGCTTGGGGCGGCCCTGCGATCGGCTCGTCATGCCAGCCACCTCTTGCGACGTTTGTAGGACTTGACGTCCTTGAAGCTGCGCCGCCCTTCCCCGCCGACGCCGAGATAGAACTCCTTGACGTCCTCGTTCTCGCGCAGCGCACTGGCCGCTCCGTCCATGACGACGCGACCGTTCTCCAGGATGTAGCCATAGTCGGCATAACGCAGAGCCATGCTGGTGTTCTGCTCGGCCAGCAGGAAGGTCGTCCTCTCCTTGGTGTTGAGGTCGCGCACGATCTCAAACACCTCCTCGACGATCTGCGGCGCCAGGCCCATGGACGGCTCGTCCAGCAACACCATCCTGGGGTTGGCCATCAGCGCGCGGCCGATGGCGCACATCTGCTGCTCGCCGCCCGAGGTGTAGGCCGCCTGGCTGCTGCGGCGCGTCTTCAGTCGCGGGAAGTAGGTGTAGACCTTTTCCAGCGTCGCCGCCACGGCCGCCCGCCCGTCCTTGCGCGTGTAGGCGCCGGTCATCAGATTCTCTTCGATGGTCAGGTGGGCGAAGCAGTGCCGCCCCTCCATGACCTGCACCACGCCACGCTCCACCATGGCCGCCGTCGACAGCTTCTCGATGCGCTCGCCGCGCAGCTCGATGCTGCCCTTGGTGACCTCGCCGCGCTCGCCTTCCAGCAAGTTGGAGACGGCGCGCAGCGTGGTCGTCTTGCCGGCGCCATTGCCGCCCAGCAAGGCCACCACCTGGCCCTCGGCCACCTGCAGGCTCACGCCCTTGAGCACGAGGATGACGTGGTTGTAGATGACCTCGATGCCATTCACATCGAGCAGCGGCTTGCTCATCTTCAGCTCTGGCAATCCGCCGGGGTACGGCGGGTGATCTTCTTTTCACCCGCGTACTTGTCCGCCGCCGCCTTGACCATCGGCTTGATGATCTGGCTGTCGGCCTCGTACCAGTCGCTGCTGAAGCTCCACTTCGCGCCGTCCCAGGTGTGGATGCGTGCCCAGGTCGAGCCCTGGTGGTCGGTGCAACTGGTGCTGATCGGGCGGATGACACCGGTCAGGCCCAGGGACGCCAGCTTCTTGTCGTCCAGCGCCAGGTTCTCCAGGCCCCAGCGCACCTGCTCGCCGGTCATGACCTTGCCCTTGCCGAAGCGCTCCTGCGCACGCCGCACGGCCTCCACGCCGAGCGCCTGGATGACCAGGCCGCGCGTGTACAGCACCGAGCCGACCTCGTCCTTCGGGCCCGTGCCCTGGCCCTTGTCGTGCACGAGCTTGAGGATGTCCTGGATGACCTTGGGGCTCTGGCCCGAGGTGTTGAGGTTGAGCGCGTTGTAGCCCTTGGCGCCCTCGCCCACGTCCTTCACGTCGGGCTCGGCGCCCGACCACCAGACGCCGTACATCTTGTCGCGCGGATAGCCGGTGGCCTGGGCCTCCTTCAGCGCGGTGGAGTTCATGACGCCCCAGCCCCACAGCAGCGTGTAGTCGGGCCGGGCCTGGCGCACCTGCAGCCAGGCCGACTTCTGCTCCACGCCGGGTGCGGTCACGGGGATCTTCACCAGCTCGAAGCCATGCGTCTTGGCGCGCTCTTCCAGCAGCGGGATGGGCTCCTTGCCGAAGGGGCTGTCGTGATAGACCAGCGCGATCTTCTTGCCCTTGAGCTTGTCCAGCCCACCTTCCTTCTTGCCGATGTGCTGGATGAGGATGTCGGCCGCCGTCCAGTAGCTGCCCATCAGCGGGAAGTTCCAGGCGAACACGCCGCCATCGGCCGAGGCCGACAGGCCGTAGCCCAGCGTGATCAGCGGGATCTTGTCGTTGGGCACCTTGTCGGTCAGCGCGAAGGTGATGCCGGTGGCCTGGGGGTCGAACAGCGTCGCGCCCTTGCCCTTCAGGCGCTCGTAGCACTCCACGCCCTTGTCGGTCGCGTAGCCGGTCTCGCATTCCTCGAAGGTCAGCTTGACGCCGTTGACGCCACCGTCGCGCGCATTGATCAGCTTGATGTAGTCCTGCTTGCCATTGGCCCAGGGCGTGCCGTTGGGCGAATAGGGCCCCGTGCGATAGACCAGCAACGGGAAGAACTGCTCCTTGGCCTGGGCCTGGGCGGCCGGCGTGGCGAGCTGCAATGCGGCAAGGGCCGCGCAGGCGATGAGGGTCTTCATGGGCTTTGTCTCCTGTCGTTGTGGTGCGTTGGATTCAATGCGGGAAGGGCCAGAGGCGCAACTTCTCTTTGGCGGTTGCCCAGAGTCGCGCGAGGCCGTGTGGTTCCTTGATGAGGAAGAACACGATGAGGGCGCCGAAGATCATCAGCGCGAGATGCGAGGCGGTGGCCGTGTCGATGGGCAGGCCGGTCCAATAGGGCAGCTTGTCCAGGATCAGCGGCAGCACGACGATGAAGGCCGCGCCGAAGAAGGCACCCGAGATCGAACCCAGGCCGCCGATGATGACCATGAAGAGCAGGTCGAACGAGCGGTTGATGCCGAAGGCCGCCGGCTCCCAGGAGCCCAGGTGCACGAAACCCCACAGCGCGCCGGCCACGCCGATGATGAAGCTGCTGACGGCAAAGGCGCTGAGCTTGGCCTGCATGGGCCGGATGCCGATGACGGCGGCCGCGACGTCCATGTCACGCATGGCCATCCACGAGCGGCCGATGTGACCGCGCACGAGGTTCTTGGTGGCCAGCGCGAACACGACGACGAAGCTCAGGCACAACAAGTAGCGCGACGCGGGGGACTCGACGCTGAAGCCGGCCATGCTCAGCCCCGCCACGCTGACCGAGCCGGACGTGGACCCGTTGGTGACCCAGGGCAGGCGCAGGCAGGCCCAGTCGACAAAGAACTGCGCCGCCAGCGTCGCGACCGCGAGGTAGAGCCCCTTGATGCGCAGCGACGGCAGGCCGAAGGCGACACCCAGCACGGTCGCGCCCAGGCCACCCGCCAGCAGCGACACGATCAGCGGCATGCCCTCGAATCGCGCCTGGCAGTTGTAGGCCACATAGGCGCCCACGGCCATGAAGGCGCCCGAGCCCAGCGAGATCTGGCCGCAGTAGCCGACGAGGACGTTCAGCCCCAGCGCGGCCAGAGACAGGATCAGGAAGGGGATGAAGATGGCGCGCAGCAGGTATTCGCTGGAGACCATCGGGATGACGACGAAGGCGGCGATGAGCATCAACGCCACCGCGATGCGGTCCTGGCGGATGGGCAGGATCTGGCTGTCCGCCGAGTAGGTCGTCTTGAACTGGCCGTTTTCGCGGTAGAGCATCGTCAGACCCGATCAATGATCTTCTCGCCAAACAGCCCTTGAGGCCTGACGAGCAACACGACAAGAACCAGCACGTAGCCGAACCAGTATTCGATACCGCCGCCAAGCATGGGGCCCAGATAGGCCTCGGACAGCTTCTCCCCCACGCCAATCAGCAGGCCGCCGACGATGGCGCCCGGCACGCTGGTCAGCCCACCGAGGATGACGACGGGCAGTGCCTTCAGCGCCACCAGCGACAGCGAGAACTGCACCCCCAGCTTGCTGCCCCAGATCATGCCGGCCACCAGCGCGACGAAGCCGGCCACGCTCCAGACGATGACCCAGATGCGCGACAGCGGGATGCCGATGCTCTGCGCGGCCTGGTGGTCGTCGGCCACGGCACGCAGCGCGCGGCCGGTGGCGGTCTTCTGGAAGAACAGCGACAGCCCGGCCACCAGCGCCGCTGCGATCAGTGCCGCGTAGAGATCCTCCTTGCTGACGAGGATGCCGCCCTGGAAGACATCCTCGAACAGGAACATCGGGTCCTTGGGCAGGCCGATGTCGATCTTGTAGATGTCGTTGCCGAACAGCGTCTGGCCCAGGCCTTCGAGCAGATAGGCGATGCCCAGCGTGGCCATCAGCAGCGTCACGCCTTCCTGGTTGACGAGCTTGGACAGCGCCAATCGCTCCACCAGCCAGGCCACGACCACCATCACCGCCAGCGCGCCGACAAAGGCCAGCAGGTTGATGAGGATCTTGCCGTCCAGGCCTGTGAACTTCGGGATCCATTCGGCAAAGCGCGCCATCGCGAGCGCAGCGAACAGCACCATGGCGCCCTGCGCGAAATTGAAGACGCCGCTGGCCTTGAAAATCAGCACAAAGCCCAGCGCGATGAGGGAATAGAGCATCCCCGCCATCAGGCCGCCAATCAGGGTTTCGAGAAAAGGTCCCATCAGTGGCTCGCTCCGAGATAGGCCTTGATGACGTCTTCGTTCTTGCGCACCTCATCCGGCGCGCCGTCGCCGATCTTCTTGCCGTAGTCCAGCACGACGACCCGGTCCGAGATGTCCATGACGACGCCCATGTCGTGCTCGATCAGCACGATGGTGGTGCCGAACTCGTCGTTGACGTCGAGGATGAAGCGGCACATGTCCTGCTTCTCTTCGACATTCATGCCGGCCATGGGCTCGTCCAGCAGCAAGAGGCTGGGCTCCATCGCCAAGGCACGGCCGAGGTCCACACGCTTTTGCAGGCCATAGGGCAGGCGGCCGACCGGCGTCTTGCGATAGGCCTGGATCTCGAGGAAATCGATGATGCGTTCCACCGCTTCGCGCTGCTCGCTCTCTTCGCGCCGCGCGGGGCCGAGGTGCAGGGCCTGCCAGAACAGGCCGCGCTGCATGCGCAGGTTGCGGCCGGTCATGATGTTGTCCAGCACGCTCATGCCCTTGAACAGCGCCAGGTTCTGGAAAGTGCGGGCCACGCCCATCTCGGCGACCTGGCGCGGGCTCATGCCCTTGAAGGTGCGGCCGCGCAGCGTGATGGCGCCCTGCTGCGGCTGATACACACCGTTGATGCAGTTCAGCATCGAGCTCTTGCCCGCGCCGTTGGGGCCGATGATGGCGCGCACCTCGTGCTCGCGCACGTCGAAGCTGATGTCGGTCAGCGCCTTCACGCCACCGAAGGCCAGCGAGATGTTCTTCACCTCCAGGACGACTTCGCCAATCTTCTTCATGCGGCCTGTCCTTTGACGGCCGGGAAGGTCTTGGCCTCGACGATGCGCAGATCGGCCGCCACCATGGACGTGCGGCCATCCTCGAACTTGACCTGCGTCTCGATGTACTGCGAGACCTTGCCGTCGTAGAGCGCGTCAATCAGCACGCCGTACTTCTCGGCGATGGCGCCGCGGCGCACCTTGCGCGTGCGCGTCAGCTCGCCGTCATCGGCGTCCAGTTCCTTGTGCAGGATGAGGAAGCGGCTGATCTGGCTGCCGGCCAGCAACTCGTCCTGGGCCAGGTCGGCGTTGACCTTCTCGACGCAGTCGAGGATGAGCTCGTAGACCTCGGCGCGCTGGGCCAGGTCGGTGTAGCCGGCGTAGGGCAGGTTGCGGCGCTCGGCCCAGTTGCCGACGGCCTCGAAGTCGATGTTGATGAAGGCGCAGACCTTCTCGCGCTTGTCGCCGAAGCAGACCGCTTCCTTGATGTGGGGGAAGAACTTCAGCTTGTTCTCGACGTACTTGGGCGCAAACATCGCACCATCGAAGGCGCCTCCCATCAGGCGGCCGACGTCCTTGGCGCGATCGATGATCTTCAGGTGGCCGCCCGGCGTCAGGAACCCCGCATCGCCGGTGTGATACCAGCCGTCTGCCGTCAGCACCTCGGCCGTCGCCGCGTCGTTCTTGTAATAGCCCTTGAGCAGGCCGGGCGAGCGCACCAGCAGCTCGCCGCTGTCGGTCAGCTTGATCTCCACGCCGTCGATGGGCACGCCCACCGTGTCGGCGCGGGCCTCGTGGTCGGGCTGCAGGCAGACGAAGACGGCGGTTTCCGTCGAGCCGTAGAGCTGCTTCAGATTGATGCCGATGGCCCGATAGAAGCTGAACAGGTCGGGGCCGATGGCCTCGCCCGCCGTGTAGGCGACACGCACGCGCGAGAAGCCCAGCGTGTTGCGCAACGGGCCGTAGATCAGCACATCACCCAAGGCATAGGCCAGGCGGTCCAGCAGCCCCACGGGCTGCTTGTCCATCAACCGCGGGCCGACACGGCGCGCCAACGTCATGCAACGCTCGAACAGCCAGCGCTTGACCGCCGAGGCGTCCTCCATGCGGATCATCACTGTCGTCAGCAGGCCCTCGAAGACCCGCGGCGGCGCGAAGTAATAGGTCGGGCCGACCTCCTTCAGGTCGATGCTGACGGTGGAGGCCGACTCCGGGCAGTTGACGACATAGCCCACGGCCAGCCACTGCGCATAGCTGAAAATGTTCTGGCCCACCCAGGCCGGTGGCAGATAGGCCAGCACCTCTTCATGGTCGGTCAGCTTGTCGAAGCGCTGGCCCGCCTGGGCGCGGTCGATCAGCGTCGCATGGGTGTGCATGACGCCCTTGGGGTTGCCCGTCGTGCCCGAGGTGAAGAACAGCGCCGCCACGTCACCGGGCAGGCAGGCCGCCACCTCGGCGGCAAAGAACTCCGGCCGCTCCATGGCGTAGGCGCGCCCGCGGGCGGCCAGTTCGTCCAGCGATGCCAGCCCTTGCTCGTCATAGTGGCGCAGGCCACGCGGGTCGTCGAACCAGATGCTCTTGAGCTGCGGGCACTGCTCGCGCAGCTCCAGCAGCTTGTCGACCTGTTCCTGGTCCTCGACGATGGCGAAGGCGATCTCGGCGTTGTTCAGCGGGAAGACGAACTCGGCCGCGACGGCGTCCTGGTAGAGCGGCACCGGCACGGCACCCAGGCATTGCGCGGCCAGCATGCTGGCGTACAGGCGCGGCCGGTTTTCACCGACAACGATGATGTGCTCGCCGCGGCGCAGGCCGGCGGCCGCAAGACCCAAGGCCAGCTCCTGAACCAGCGCCGCGAGCTGCGCCCACGACAGCGTCTGCCACACGCCATAAGCCTTCTCGCGCAGCGCAGGCGCGTCGGGCCGGCGGGCGGCATGGTCGAGCAAGAGCCGAGGGAAGGTCGTCAAGCCTGTCTCCAATGCGAGGGCTGGAGCCCCCGTCTGTGGGAGCCATTCTGGTCAGTACTTTGACGCCCATCTGTCCGTACGACGACAATTTACGGGTCTTCACGGCCCAGACTTTCCCACCCCCATGGCCGACACGCCGCTGCCGCTCAGACAACGCACCCGTCGGCCGACGCCAGCCGAACTGGAAGCCATCCCCTGGCTGAAGCTGCTGGACGGCGCGATGCGCGAGCGTGCCGTCACGACGCTGGAGGTCGGCGACGCCGAGCCCGGCGAGCGGCTGTGTCGCATCGGGCGCCCCGCGACGCTGTGGTTCGGCGTCGTCGACGGCCTATTGAAGATGAACAACGACGACTCGCTGGGCGCTGCTGTCACCTTCACCGGCATCCCGCCGGGTGGCTGGTTCGGCGAGGGCACGCTGCTCAAGCGCGAGGTCTACCGCTACAACATCCAGGCCCTGCGGCCCAGCGTCGTCGCCGGCCTGCCCATCGACAGCTTTCATGCCTTGCTGGACGGCAGCATCGCCTTCAACCGCTTCGTGCTGGACCAACTGAACGAGCGCCTGGGGCAATTCATCGCCGCGCGCGAGACCGACCGCATCCACGACCCCGATGTGCGCGTCGCCCGCAACCTGGCCGCCCTCTTCCACCCGACGCTGTATCCCGGCGTGGGCAACTGGCTGCGCATCACGCAGCAGGAGCTGGGCTATCTGGTGGGCTTGTCGCGCCAGCGCGTGAACCAGGCGCTGAACCGCCTGGGCGGCGACGGCCTGATCCGCATCGAATACGGCGGGCTGCGGGTGCTGGACCTGCAGGGCCTCAGGCGCTTCCAGCCGGAGGCCGCCTAGGCCCTGAATCTCTGCGGCGACAGCTGCTGCGCCGTGACCCCCATGTCCGCCAGGTCCTGCGGCAGTGCGCGCCCCAGCGCCAGCGCCGCAGCCGCGCGGCCCAGAGCCGGCGAAGTCTGGATGCCGTAGCCGCCCTGCCCCGCGCACCAGAAAAAGCCCGGCGCCGAAGCGTCGAAGCCCACGACGGGCGAGCGGTCCGGGCTGAACACGCGCAGCCCCGCCCAGCGGTGGCGCACGCGCTTCACGGGCCGGCCGGTCAGCGTCTCGAAGCGGTCCACGGCGATGGCCACGTCCAGCTCCTCGGGCTGGGCGTCGCAGGGCGGGCTGGGCGTTTCGTCGGCGGCGGAGATCAGCAGCAGGCCGGCGTCGGGCTTGAAGTACTGGCTCTCGTCGATGGCGACGACGGCCGGCCACAGCGTCGCGTCCACGCCGTCGGGCAGGTCGATGAGGACAGCGGTGCGGCGCAGCGGCTGCAGCGGCACGGGCGCGACGCCGGCCAGCGCCGCCACATCGTYGGCCCAGGCACCGGCCGCATTGATGACGACGCCGGCGCGAAAGCTGCCGGCGGCCGTGTGCGCCAGCCAGTGCGAGCCCTCGCGCTCCAGCCCCTTCAGCCCCGTGCCCAGATGCAGCTCGGCGCCGGCAGCGCGCGCGCTGCGCAGAAAGCCCTGGTGCAGCAGGTCGACTTCGATGTCGGCCGAGCTCACGTCCAGCAGCGCGCCGGCAATGCGGTCGCGCTGCAGCAGGGGCACGCGGGCCAGCACCTCGTCGACGCTCAGCGTGGTCGTGCGTTCGCGCACATCCGCATCGGCCGTGAAGCTCGCGACGAGGTCGAGTTGGCCGGCGCCGACCAGGAACAGCGTGTGCCGCTCGCGCAGCAGCGCCTCCTTGACCATGCCTTGCGACGGCGTGCGGAAGTAGCCCAGGCTGGCCCGCGTCAGCGCGCGGATGGTCGCGTTGCCGTAGAGGGCCGAGTACAGGGCGGCCGAGCGGCCGGTGGAGTGGTAACCCGCATGGGGCTCGGCTTCGAGCACGGCCACACTCGCCTCGCCCGCGAGGGAGGCCGCCACCGAGGCTCCGGCAATGCCGGCACCGATGACGATGCAATCCACGTTCTTCGTCGCTGTCACTTGGCCCATGGCTGCTTGCATGTAATTTTCCAATTTGGAAAATAACTGTACCATCACGAAAATCGTTGAGCAATGCTGAAATCGGTGTGCCCGGCGCCCTTTGGAAGGTTTTGAGGAGATCGAGTGGACGCTTCCCTGCAAGCCCGCGCGCCCGCGCAGTGGTTCGGCCAGCCACGTGGCCTGGTAGTGCTCTTCCTGACCGAGATGTGGGAGAAGTTCTCCTTCTACGGCATGAAGGCGCTGCTGATCTATTACATGATCCGGCACCTGCAGTTCCCGCAGGCCGACGCCTCGCTGATCTATGGCGCCTACACCGGCGGCGTCTATCTGACGCCCATCTTCGGCGGCTATATCGCCGACCGCTGGCTGGGCCGGCGGCGCGCCATCCTCATCGGCGGCTCGCTGATGGCCCTGGGCCACTTCACGCTGGCCTTCGAGTCGGCCTTCTTCCCGGCCCTGCTGCTGATCGCCCTGGGCAACGGCCTCTTCCTGCCCAATCTACCCAGCCAGGTGGGGGATCTCTATGAAGAGAACGACCCGCGCCGCGGTGGCTCCTACAACATCTACTACGTCGGCGTGAACCTGGGCGCGCTGCTGGCACCGCTGGTGTGTGGGACCCTGGGTGAGGTCTACGGCTGGCATTTCGGCTTCGGCGCGGCGGGCATCGGCATGTGCGTGGGCCTGGTCATCTATGTGCTGGGCGCCAGGCATCTGCCACCCGACCGGCCGCGCTCGGCCGAGCCGGCTGCAGCCGCATCGGGCAGCTTCTCCGCCGCGAGTGTCCTGCCGCTGCTGCTTGTCGGCCTGGCGGTCGTCGTCTTCCGCAGCGGCTACGAGCAGAGCGGCAACACGCTGGCCGTCTGGGCCGAAACCGGCGTGGATCGCGCGCTGTGGGGCTTCACGATACCGGTCACGTGGATGCAGTCGCTGAACCCCTTCTTCGTCTTCCTGTTCACGCCTTTCGTCATCGCCGGTTGGCGTCGCGCCGCCGAGCGAGGGCGGGAGCCCTCGTCGCTGATGAAGATGTCGCTGGGCGCCGCCGGCGTGGCCCTGTCCTATCTGATGCTGGCCCTGCTGGCCGCCACGCATGGCAGCACGCCCGTCAGCACCTTGTGGGTGGTGGCCTTCTTCGTCGTCTACACGCTGGCCGAGCTCTACATCCTGCCGGTGGGCCTGGGCCTGTTCGCGCGCCTGGCGCCCAAAGGCATGGGCGGCACCTTCGTCGCGGCCTGGTTCCTCGCCTCCTTCGGCGGCAACCTGCTGTCGGGCGTGGTGGGTCGCCACTTGGAGTCACTGGGCGCGGCGAACTTCTTCGTCGTGCTGGGCGTCATCACCGGGATCGCCGCGGTGGCGCTGTTCGCGCTGCGGCCCCAGCTAAAGCGCGTGGAAGACGCGAGAAAGAAAGCCTCTAGCGCCGCGTAACCTTCGCCTTGGGTTTGGCCGCGGCCCGCGCCGCCTTGGCCGGCGCGGCCGGCTCGGGTGCCGTCAGGCGCTGCGAAGCCTCGACGAAGTGATGCGTCATCACGTCGCCCTGGCCATTGCGCGGCGCGCAGGTGGCCACCAGCCGGCAGGCGCCTTCTGAAGCCTTCAGATAGGCGTGGCCCATCTCGCTGTCGAAGAAGATGGAGTCGCCCGGCTTCAGGATGACAGGCGCGTACAGCTCGGAGTGGAAGGCGACCTCGCCTTCGAGGACGTAGGAAAACTCTTCACCCGGGTGGCGGATCAGGTCGCCGAACTCGGCCTTGAACTCGTCCAGCGTGCGCGCCCGCACCTCGACGATCAGCGGCGTGAAGCGCTTGTTCAGCAGCTCCGACGCGAGATAGGTCTGCTTGTAGCTCTGCGTGTCGACGACCTGGCCGTCGCCGACGCGGTGCACCACGCGCCGGCCACCGCCATTGGGCGCCGGGCGGGCGCCCTGGGCGTCGTGCAGCAGTTCGGCCATGTCCACGCCCAGGCCGCGGCTGAGCAGCATCAGCTTGTCGTAGGACAGCGAGACATTGCCTTTTTCCAATTTGGACAACGTGGACACCGCCATGCCGGTGCGCTCGCCCACCTGGGCCAGGGTCAGGCCGAGGCGCTTGCGCACGCCGCGGATGTGTTCGCCGGGAGAGGTGGAAGAGGCCATGTCTCTGGGGAGAGGGAGTCGTTTCATCTTAGGCCATGCCTGCCTGCGGGCCGTCTGCTCGCTTGCCCTGAGCCGAGTTGGTATTTTCATCTAAGGTTTACACCAATGGGAAAGATTTTTCCAAATTGGAAACTTCACTCATCAAACAACCCAACTTCTGACTCAGGAGATGCCATGAGCCGGTCCATCCGCTTCGCTCGCCTCGGCACGCCGCCCCAACGCCACAAGCTTGCGGCCTTGCTAGTGCCCTGCCTCGCCGCGCTGTGCGCATCGCCCGCGTGGGCGCAGACGAACGCTGCCACAGACAGCAAGGCCGATGTCGAGAAGCTCGACGTCGTGACCGTCACGGCCACGCGCCGCCGCGAGCCAGTGCGCGACGTGCCGCTGCGCGTGGAGACGCTGGGCGCCGAGCCCATGGAGCGCGCCGGCGCCACCTCGCTGAGCGACTACGTGGGCAGCCTGCCCGGCATCGACGTGAAGACCTCCGGTGGCCCGGGCCGCAACGCGGTCACGATGCGCGGCGTCAGCGTCGGCGAGCAGCAGATCGCCACCGTCGGCATGTATGTCGACGAAGTGGCCTTCGGCTCCAGCAGCGCCTTCGTCGGTGGCGCCAACACGGCGCTGGATCTGTCGCTGCTGGACCTGCGCCACATCGAGGTGCTGCGCGGCCCCCAGGGCACGCTGTATGGCGCCGGCGCCATGGGCGGGCTGCTGAAGTACGTCACCAACGAGCCGGACAGCACGCAGTTCTCGGGCAAGGTGGGCGTCGGCATGCGCCAGGCCCGCGGCGGGGCTCTGGGCCACACCGAGCATGCGGTGCTGAACGTGCCGCTGAGCCAGGACGTCGCCGCGCTGCGCGTGTCGGCCTTCAACGACCACGAGGGCGGCTATATCGACGCCGTCGGCAAGGCTGCGGGCGAGCACATCAACGACGGCAACACGCGCGGCGCGCGGGTGTCGGCACTGATCGAGCCCATGGCCAAGATGAAGCTGCGCCTGGCCCACACCCAGCAGGAGATCCAGCGCAACGGCCTCAACGTCATCGAGTACGACGCCGCCAAGGGCCAGCCGGTCTACGCCGACCTGACCCGCCATCTCGACACGGGTGAGGCCTACAAGCTCAAGACGCGACTCAGCTCCGCCGACTTCGAATACGACCTGGGCTGGGCGCGCTTCAACGCCATCGCGTCGACGCAGCGCCTGGACAGCGCCACCGGCCAGGACGCCACGGCCCTGCTGGGCGGCAACCCGGCCTTCGACTTCGTGTCGCTGGACAACGCCTTCAGCCTGCGCAAGCAGACCCAGGAGCTGCGCCTGACCTCGCAGCGCGGCAGCGTCGAATGGCTGCTGGGCTACTACCGCACCAAGGAGACCGGCCATGTCGGCCAGCGCCTGTGGGCGCAGCTGGCGGGTGGTGGCGGCGACATGACGCTGACCACCACCGGCCAGCCTTCCGAGTACCGCGAGCGCGCCCTGTACGGCGACCTGACCTGGAATATCGACCCGACCTGGTCGCTGACCCTGGGCGCCCGCGTGGCCAAGAACGAGCAGGTCTACACCGTCTTCGTCAACGACGTGCTGAACTCCTCGGCACCCAGCGACGACACGGCCAAGACCTATCTCGCCACGCTGCGCTATGCCCTCGACAAGACCAGCAACGTCTACTTCCGTGCCGCCAGCGGCTATCGACCCGGCGGCCCCAATTCGCCGGCCATCGATGCCAACGGACAGGTCATCCCCGGCACGCCCGCCACCTTCGGCCACGACACCTTGTGGAGCTATGAGCTCGGCTACAAGGCCGACCTGCTGGACAAGCGCCTGAACCTCGAGGCGGCCGTGTTCAACATCGACTGGAAAGACCTGCAGCAGCCCAAGGCCGTGGGCGCCAGCACCATCGTCGTCAACGCCGGCAAGGCACGCGTGCGTGGCCTGGAACTGGCGGCGCGCTACAAGGTCGACTCGCACTGGAATCTGGACGGCAGCCTGGCCTACACCGACCCCAAGCTGACCGAGGGCTCCCAGGCCCTCGGCCCCTCGGGCTCGCGCCTGCCCAACACCGCCAAGCTGGCCTACACCCTGGGCCTGCGCTATGCCTATGACCTGGCCAACCACCCGTCCTACGCCGGCCTGAATGTGCGGCGCGTGGGCCAGCGCAACGCCGGCTTCGATTCGGCGGGCAGCTCGGTGCCCAACTTCAGCCAGCCGGGCTACACGCTGGTGGACGCGCAATGGGGCCTGGAGATCGGCGGCTGGCAGCTGGCCGCCTTCGTCCGCAACCTGACCGACAAGCGCGCCATCCTCGGCGCCGACACGGCCCTGACGGCCTTCGGCCTGCCGCTCAACGTCACGACGGTGGCTCCGCGCACGGTGGGCGCCAACCTGACCTTCAACTTCTGACCCTGGACCTCCCATGAAGCAGTTGTTCACCCGCCTGCGCGTCGCCGCGCTGGCCCTCTGCATCGGCGCGCTGCCGGCCGCCTTCGCCCAGCCCAAGCCGGCCACGCCGCTGACGGCCGTCGACGTCGAGGCCTTCATCGATGGCCTGGTGCCCACGGCGCTGCGCAACGCGCGCGTACCCGGCGCCGTCGTCGTCGTCGTCAAGGACGGCCAGCCGCTGCTGCAAAAGGGCTACGGCCTGGCCGACTGGGACAAGAACATCCCCGTCGACCCGCACAAGACGCTGTTCCGGCCCGGCTCGGTGTCCAAGCTGTTCACGTGGACGGCCGTCATGCAGCTGGTCGAGCAGGGCAAGCTGGACCTCGACGCCGACCTGAACAAATACCTGGACTTCACCATCCCGGGCCGCAACGGCAAGGCGCTGACACTGCGCCATGTGATGACGCACACGACGGGCTTCGAGGAGACGGCGCGCGACCTGCTGACCTACGACAGCGCCGGGCCCGACCTCGGCAAGGTGCTCAAGGGCTATATCCCGCCCTATGTCTACGACCCCGGCACGACGCCCGGCTATTCCAACTACGCGACCTCGCTGGCCGGCTACATCGTGCAGCGCGTCAGCGGCAAGTCCTTCGACGACTACATGGACCAGCAGGTCTTCGCGCCGCTGGGCATGAAGCAGTCGACCTTCCGCCAGCCCCTGCCCGATGCGCTCAAGGGCCAGATGTCGCAGGGCTATATGACCTGGGACGAGAAGCCCAAGGGCTTCGAGGTCATCAGCATGCCGCCGGCCGGCAGCATGTCGGCCACCGGCGCCGACATGGGCCGCTTCATGCTGGCTTTCCTGCAGCAGGGCAAGCTCGGTGRGGCTCAGCTCCTCAAGCCCGAGACCGTCAAGCTGATGCACACCCAGCTGACCCGGCCGCTGCCGGGGCTGCTGGGCATCGGCCTGGGCTTCTACGAGCAGAACATCAACGGCCACCGCGTGCTGGCGCATGGCGGCGATACGGTGCTCTTCCACAGTGACCTGCTGCTGTTCGTCGACGATGGCATCGGCCTCTACATCTCCGTCAACGCCCCCGGCCATGAGCGCCAGGGCGGCTGGTTGCGCGACAAGCTGTTCGAGGCCTTCGCCGACCGCTACCTGCCCGACCAGCGCCCGGCCACCAAGCCGGAGGTGGACGAGGCCACCGCCAAGCAGCATGCCCAGCAGATGGCGGGCAACTACCGCAACACGCGCCGCGAGGATTCAACCTGGCTGTCGGTGCTGCAGCTGCTGAGCCCGGTCAAGATCCAGGCCCTGGAAGACGGCCGCCTGTCCATCGATCTGGCCGGTTCGCGCAGCAACTACCGCGAGGTGAAGCCCTATTTCTGGGAGGAGGAGCACGGCAAACGCCGGCTGCAGGCCGTGGTCGAGAACGGCAGGGTCAAGCATTGGGGCCTGGAGCCCTATGTCTTCGCCTTCATCTTCGAGCCCGTGCCCTTCATGGCCAGCACGACGGTGCTGGTGCTGATGGGCCTGGCCATAGGCACGCTGCTGCTGACCGTGCTGCTGTGGCCCGTCGCCGCCCTGCTGCGCCGCCGCCACCATGTGGCCGTCCCGCCCGCAAGGCAGGTGACCTGGGTGCGTGGCGCCAGCGTGGGGGCGATGGTGGCCCTCGGCCTGTGGGGCTGGGTCGTGGCCCTGCTGGAGAGCCTGGGCGATGCGTCCATCCTGCTGCCCCTGGCCCAGCTGAGTCTGGCGCTGTCGGCCATCGGCGGCCTGGTCGTGGCCGGCCTGCATGTCCGCAATGTGCTGAAGGTGGGGGACAAGTGGAGCAAGGCGCTGGCAGTGGCGTGGGTGTTGGCCTTCGCCATCCTGCTGCTCGTGAGCCTGAACCACCACCTGATCAGCTTCAACCAGTACTACTGAGGTGAATCGACCCCTCGCCGAGCTTCGCGCCGCTGAACGCGGGCGTGTCTGGTCGGTCCCCCGCGGGGACGGCGATGCTTGCCGGATCGACCGGCAAGCACATCGCCAGCGCGGGCCGGCTCGGGAGCGGCCCAGCGCTCGGCCCGCAAATCGCAACGGACAAAAGACATGAGCAATTCCATGCGGCTCTTCCTCGGCGGGCTGGTGCACGAGACCAGCAGCTTCTCGCCCCTGCCCACCAGCGTGCAATCCTTCCGCGAAGGCGTGCTGATCCACCGCAGCGACCCGCGGGCCTTGCAGCAGGTCGCGGCCCAGCCCAATCTGATGGGCGTCGTCGCGGCCGCGGCGCGACAGGGCGACACGCTGCTGCCGGGGCTGTATGCCGAGGCCCAGCCGTCGGGCCCCTTGTCCCGCAGCGACTACGAGGCGCTGCGCGACGAGCTGCTGGCCGACCTGCGCGCATCCATGAGCCAGGGGCCGGTCGACGCCGTGCTGCTGGTGCTGCACGGCGCCATGCTGGCCGAGGGCTATCACGACTGTGAAGGCGACCTGCTGATGCGGGTGCGCGAGCTCATCGGCCCCCAGGTGCCGCTGGGAGCGCTGCTGGACCTGCATTGCAACCTCAGCCCGGCCATGCTCGAGTCCGGCGCGGCCCTGGTGGCCTGCAAGGAGTACCCGCACATCGACTACGCCGCCCGTGGCGAGGAGCTGCACGCCATGCTGGGCGCCATGGCGCGCGGCGACCTGGCGATCAAGGCCCACTGGAAGCGCGTGCCGCTGCTGGGCATCTTCGGCACCACCGTCGCGCCGATGAGCGACTTCGTGGCGCGGCTCAAGGACAGCGAAGACCGGCTGCCGGGCATCCTGTCGGTGTCGGTGCTGCACGGCTTCCCCTGGGCCGACACGCCGCACACCTGCGCGGCCGTGCTGGTGCTGGCCGAGGATTCGCCGGCCGCGGCGGGCGTGGCTTCAGATCTGCTGGAGGAGTTGGCCGAGGCCTTCTACGGCATCCGCGAGACAGCGGCCGCCAAGCGCCTGCCGCTGAAGGAGGCGCTGGACCTGGCCGAAGCCGAGATGCGGCTGGCCCGACCCGGCCCCGTGGTGCTGGCCGACACCGCCGACAACGCCGGCGGCGGTGCGGCGGGCGACAGCACCTTCGTGCTGCGCGAGCTGCTGGAGCGTGGCCTGCGTGACGTGGCCCTGGGCATGATCTGGGACCCCCAGGCCGTGGCCATCGCGACCTCGGCCGGCGTGGGCGCGCGGCTGCCGCTGCGCATCGGCGGCAAGGTGGGCCCGATGTCCGGCGACCCGGTGGACCTGGAGGTGGAGGTGCTGGCCTGCCGCGAGGATGCCCGCCAGCGCAGCCTGACGCCCGGCGGCACCGATCCTCTCGGCCCTTCGGTGGCGGTGCGCGCCAAGGGCATCGACATCGTGCTGAACAGCATCCGCCAGCAGGTGTTCTCGGCCGAGTGCTTCACCCAGCTGGGCATCAACCCGGCGGCCAAGCAACTGGTCGTCGTGAAGTCGACCCAGCATTTCCGCTCGGGCTTCGACGCCATGGCCGTGGCGGTGGTCTATGCCGACTCACCGGGCAGCCTGCAGGCCAATATCGGCAGCCTGCCGTTCAGGCATCTGCCGCGGCCGGTCTGGCCGCTCGACTAGGCTGGCGACGGCAAATTTGCCCCCCCAACCAAGGGACGGCACGCAACCGACCGGTTGGGCCGGTCACGCACAATCCCTGCCAGCACGATGGAGCCGCTCGGGCTCAGTGCGCAAATAATTCAGGGAGTCTTTGATGAAAAACCGCCAAGGCATGGGCAGCTTGCTGCTTGCCTGTGCAATTGCCTTCGTTGCGCCGCTCGCTTCGGCCACACCCAGCGGTTTCCAAGTCACCACGGTCAACCTGTGGACCAACGACCTTGCCTATAACGCCACGAGTGGCGAATGGCTCGTCGCCGTGCCAAGTTATGCGGCGTTCGGCGTCGGCAATTCCATCACTCGGGTTTCGTCAACGGGCAAGGTGCTCCAGTCCACCTACATGGGCAGCGAGCCTTATCGCATCGCGCTGTCCCAAGACGGCAGCTTGGGTTACGTCAGCCTCTGGGGCGCGAATGCCATCCGCTCCTTCAATGGCCTGACTGGCGCTGCGCTGACTCAGGTTTCCCTTGGCAGCAACTATGCCGAGGACCTCGAGGTGTCGCCGACCGACAAGACCGTCGTTGCCGCATCTCTGGCCAATCACTATTTCAGCCCGCGACACGAGGGCGTTGCCATCTTCAAGAATGGCGTCCTGCTGCCCGGTCAAACACCCGGCCATACGGGTTCCAACGTCATCGAGTTTGGCGCGGATGGCTCCACGCTTTACGGCTTCAATACCGAGACCAGCGAACGGGGTTTTCGGACCATGGGAGTCAGCGACTCTGGCGTGACGGTCCAATCCGTCAAGAACCAGGTCTTCAATGGATATACCCAAGACATCCAGTACGACTCTGGCATGGTTTTCAACAGCAACGGCGAGGTCGTCGATGCAGCCACGGGCCAAAAGCTGGGCCAGTTCCCGATCGTTGGCTATCAAGGCAGCTTGCTGGCCTCGGTGGCAACTGGCGAAGCCTATTTCCTGCACAACAGTGGCGTGTTGACCATCTTCGATCTCGCCACGTTCACCGCCAAGGCGACGTATTCGCTCGGCATCCAGATCGGTGCGGGCGGAACGTTCACGGACCTGACCCTGGGGGCGAATGGCAATCTGGCAGTCAACGCAGGGGGCGAGAAGATCTATCTGCTGACTGCCGTGCCGGAGCCGGGCAGCGCGGCGCTGCTGCTGCTGGGCCTGCTTGGCTTGGCCTGGCGCAGGTCGCGCCAGCAGGCCTGAGGCGAATCTCTCAGGCCGCGAAAGCGATCGCTTCGGGCTCGCCGCGCGGCAGCGTCGCCCAGCGGTCGGCGCCCAACTCGTAGAGCAGGGCTGCAGCGCTGCCGGGGCCGTCGGCGAGGGTGCCTTTGAGGCGCAGGCCCAGGCATTCCAGCGTCTTGCGCGTGGGGGCATTGCTCGGCAGCACGGCGGCGACGACGGCGCCTTCATGGTGCTGCTCGAAGGCCTGGCTCATCGCGTACTGGGCCATTTCGGACGCCAGGCCGCGGCCCCAGGCCTGGGGCGTGATGCGGTAGTAGAGGTAGAGGCCCGAGTGGCCGGCGACGCTGCGATGCATGAGGCCGCCGAAACCGATCAGGTTGTCGGGTCGTTCGCGCTCGGCGATGGCCCAATGGCCGAAGCCGCGCGTCCGCCAGTGGCTGATCCAGGCTTGCAACTGGGCCTCGATCGCCTCGCGGCCATGCGGCGTGGCGGCGGCGCAGAAGCGGTTGACGGCCGGATCGGCGTGGAGCGCCGTCAGGGTGTCCAGATCGCTGTCCCGGGGCGGGCGCAACATCAGGCGGCGGGTGACCATGGCTGCCGGTACAGGCGCAACAGGCTCGCTGAACTCAAACTGGACCATCTAGTCAGAAACTCGGTAAAAACCCGTAGGAGAGTAGCGGCGAGCCGGCTTGTACGGAAGTCCCGCGATGGCGGGTCTTGTCGCAAAACCGTCACAAAACCACGTAAAGACGCTCAGGACGCAAGGGTTTACCCACGCGGCGCGGTCCTACATCCCTGCCGCCGAGAAGCGTCCAAGCTGTCGCTGTCACGACTTCACCCTCCAGCAACTGGCGTGACAGGAGATCGGCATGTCCAACCCATGGCTCAAGAAGAACCCGTTCATGAGCATCTGGCTCAGCGCCGCCAACTCAGTGGCCAACTCCGCGCGCGCCCAGGTCGCCGCGACGTCCAAGCGTCAGGCCAATGCCGCCATGGCGAACGCCAGCCAGCAGGTCGTGGACTTCTGGTTCGGCGCCTTGACGCCGCAGAAACCGCCGCCCCGTGCCCGGCGCACGACGAAGCGCTGAAGAAGCCCTCCATGACACAGACCATCATCGACTTCCACCTCGGCGTGCGCTTCAAGGTTGAAGCGATCCCGCGCGGCGAGACTTTCCAAGGGCGTTACACGCTCCTCGAGAACGACTTGGCCGGCGGCACGGGTACGGATGACAGCTATCGGCCGGCGACCGAAAACAACTGGGCCACCGCGGATGAAGCGCTGACCTACGCGACCGAGGCCGCGCACCATGCCATCGAAGGCATCCCGCCGTTCACCAAGGGGCAGCCGGAACGCGTGTGAGGCGCGAGCGCCTCACCGCCTTCAGCCGGTCAGCAGCGCATTGACGCGGCGAACGTAGGCGGCCGGGTCTTCCAGGTGCCCGCCCTCGGCCAGCACGGCCTGGTCGAACAGCACCTGGGCCAGGTCGTCGAAGTGCGCACTGCCGTCCAGCTTCTTGACCAGCGCATGCTCGGCGTTGATCTCCAGCGTCGGCTTGCTCTCGGGAGCGGTCTGGCCGGCCTGCTTCAGCAGGCGCGCCAGGTGGCCGCTCATGTCGCCCTCTTCCACGACGATGCAGGCCGGCGAGTCGACCAGGCGGGTCGTCACACGCACGTCCTTGGCCCGGTCCTTCAGCGCCTCCTTGAGCTTGTCCAGCAGCGGCTTCAGGCTCTCGGCCGTCTCGTCGGCCTTCTTCTTCTCGTCCTCGTCCAGCAACTTGCCCAGGTCCACGGCGCCCTTGGCGACGGACTGCAGCGTCTTGCCCTCGAACTCGTAGAGGTGGCTGAGCATCCACTCGTCGACGCGGTCCACCAGCAGCAGCACCTCGATGCCCTTCTTGCGGAAGATCTCCAGCTGCGGGCTGTGCTTGGCGGCGGACAGGGAATCGGCGGTGATGTAGTAGATGACGTCCTGGCCATCCTTCACGCGCGACACGTAGTCGGCCAGGCTGACATTGGCGTCGGCATGCGTGGACGCGAAGCGGAACAGCTTGGCCAGCCGCTCCTGGTTGGCGTGGTCTTCGCCGATGCCTTCCTTCAGCACCTGGCCGAAGTCGGTCCAGAAGGCGGCGTACTTGTCCTTGTCGGCCTGCTCCTCGCTGTTGGCCAGGCTCTCCAGCATGCCGAGCACGCGCTTGGTCGAACCCTCGCGGATGGCCTTCACGTCGCGGCTTTCCTGCAGCAGCTCACGCGAGACATTCAGCGGCAGGTCGGCCGAGTCGATGACGCCCTTGACGAAGCGCAGGTAGACCGGCATCAGCGCCTCGGCGTCATCCATGATGAAGACGCGCTTCACATACAGCTTCACGCCACCACGCTTGTCGCGGTTCCACAGGTCGAAGGGCGCCTTCTGCGGGATGTAGAGCAGCTGGGTGTATTCGCTGCGGCCCTCGACGCGGTTGTGCGTGTAGGCCAGCGGCGCGTCGCTGTCGTGGCTGATCTGCTTGTAGAACTCTTCGTACTGCTCTTGAGTGACTTCGCTCTTGCTGCGGCTCCACAGCGCCGAGGCCTTGTTGACCGGCTCCCACTCGTCGAGCACGACCTGCTTGGCGTTGTCCGCGTCCCACTCTTCCTTCTTCATCAGGATGGGGAGCGAAATGTGGTCGCTGTACTTGCTGATCGTCGACTTGACGCGCCAGGTCTTCAGGAACTCTTCCTCGCCGTCGCGCAGATGCAGCACGACATCGGTGCCACGGCCCGGCTTGGTGATGGTCTCCAGCTCGTACTCGCCGGTGCCTTCGCTGCTCCAGCGCACGCCCTGGTCGGCCGGCAGCCCGGCACGGCGGGTCTCGACCGTGATGCGGTCGGCCACGATGAAGCCCGAGTAGAAACCCACGCCGAACTGGCCGATCAGCTGGGCGTCCTTCTTCTGGTCGCCTTCCAGCTTGGCCATGAATTCGCGCGTGCCGCTCTTGGCGATGGTGCCCAGGTGGGAGGCGGCCTCCTCGGCGCTCATGCCGATGCCGTTGTCGCTGATGGTCAGCGTCTTGGCCTCCTCGTCGAAGCTGACGCGCACTTCCAGGTTGGGTTGGTCCTCGAACAGCGCGGCATTGTCCAGGGCCTCGAAGCGCAGCTTGTCGCAGGCGTCACTGGCGTTGGACACCAGCTCGCGCAGGAAGATCTCCTTGTTGGAGTACAGCGAATGCGTGACGAGGTGCAGGATCTGCTTGACTTCGGCCTGGAAGGCGTGGGTTTGCTTGGTCATGGCGTTGGAAAATCTCTGAGGAATCTGGGGCATTACCGCCCGACGGGCGGCCAGTTGAGGCTGACCCGGCGGAATTCAAGGCCCGGCAGCGTAAACCCAATCACGCCCTCACCCTCATGCACAACCTCGGACACGGCATCTATCGGCTGCCGCGGGTCATCTCCAGCCCCGATTGCCAGCGCTTCATCCAGCAGGCCGAAGGCTTCGGCTTCGAGCCGGCCACCATCAACACGGTCAAAGGCGTGAAGCTGGAGACCGAGGTCCGCAACAACGACCGCGTCATCTTCGACAGCTTCGAGCTGGCCCTGGAGGTGTGGAAGCGTGTTGCGCTGGACCTGCCGCCGGTATGGATGGCCCGCGGCCTGGCGGGCCTGAACGAGCGCTTTCGTTTCTACCGCTATGCCCAGGACCAGAAGTTCGACTGGCATGTCGACGGCCCCTTCGAGCGCAGCAACGGCGAGCGCAGCCTGCTGACCATCCTGATCTACCTGGGCGGCGAGTACGAGGGCGGCGCGACCACCTTCGACGTCGACGGCCAACTCATCGAGGTGCGCGGCGAGGAAGGCGATGTCGTCGTCTTCCCGCACCGGCTGCGCCATCGCGGCTCGCTGGTCACCTCGGGCACCAAATACATGCTGCGCAGCGACGTCATGTACTACCCGCTGGTGGGGGCCGGGCAGTCAGACTTCCCCAGTCTCGACGCCCTGCGCGCGATGGCCGCCAGCGCTCAGTAGGACACGGCCAGTCGCGGCACGTCGACCTTGATCAGCGCCTTGGACAGCGACCCGGCCGCCGCTCGGGCGTAGTCCAGCGCCCAGGCAGCGTCGGCAAACGCGGCCGGCCCGGCAGCCAGCGCGATGCCGACGAGCTTGTCGGCCAGCAGCACCTTGCCGGAACCGCGCAGGGGCTCGCACTCCAGACGGACGAAGTTCTCGTCCAGCCAGCGGCGCGCGGCCTCGAAGCCCAAGACCTCGGCGCCGTCGAGCTGCAACTCGATGGGCGCGACGGCCTCGAAGATGACGGTGATCCGGGCTTGCATGGCCCGGATTGTGTCAGCGCCCGGCCAGCACCGCCTGGGACAGCACGTCCAGCACGGCCAGGGAGTCGTCCCAGCCCAGGCAGGCGTCGGTGATGCTCTTGCCGTACTCCAGCGCGGCGGGGTCGTCCTTGCCGGGCGTGAACTTCTGGGCGCCATCGTTCAGATGGCTTTCCACCATGACGCCGAAGATGCTCTTGCCGCCCTCGCGCAACTGGCCCGCGATGTCGCGCGCCACGTCCAACTGGCGCTGGTGCTGCTTGCTGGAGTTGGCGTGCGAGCAATCCACCATCAGGCGCTGCGGCAGCTTGGATTTCTCCAGATCGGCGCAGGCCTCGGCGACGCTCTGGGCGTCGTAATTGGGCGCCTTGCCGCCGCGCAGGATGACGTGGCAGTCGGCATTGCCGCGCGTCTCGACGATGGCGACCTGGCCGTTCTTGTGCACCGACAGGAAGTGGTGGCCGCGCGCGGCGGCCTGGATGGCGTCGGTGGCGATCTTGATGTTGCCGTCGGTGCCGTTCTTGAAGCCGATGGGCGCCGACAGGCCCGAGGCCAGCTCGCGGTGCACCTGGCTCTCGGTGGTGCGCGCGCCGATGGCACCCCAGGCGATCAGGTCGCCGATGTACTGCGGCGAGATGACGTCCAGGAACTCGGAACCGGCCGGCACGCCCAGGCGGTTGATTTCCAACAGCAGCTGGCGGGCGATGCGCAGGCCCTCGTCGATGCGGTAGCTCTCGTCCAGGTAGGGGTCGTTGATCAGCCCCTTCCAGCCCACGGTCGTGCGCGGCTTCTCGAAGTAGACGCGCATGACGATTTCCAGCGTGCCGGCGTACTTCTCGCGCTGCTCTTTCAGCTTGCGGGCGTACTCGAGCGCGGCGCTCGGGTCGTGGATGGAGCAGGGGCCGATGACGACGAGCAGGCGATCGTCCTCGCCGCTCATGATCTTGCGGATGCGCTGGCGGGTCTGGCCGATCAGGTTCTCCATCGCCGTGCCGCGAATGGGGAAGAAGCGGATCAGGTGCTCCGGCGGCGGCAGCGGCGTCACGTCGACGATGCGCTCGTCATCGGTGGCGCTGGTCTTGTCGTCCTGGGAGTACCAGCGCTGGGCTTCGGGTTGGACGGAGGAGACTTTGGCGTTCATCGGATCAGCCTTTCTGACAATGGCTTGCCGTTGCGTTGCAGGCTAACTTTGCGGAGCAAAGTTAAGGCGCAACGCGCCGGCCGGAGACAAAACAAAAAACCGCCGGGCTTTGGAGGCCCGGCGGTTTGTAGGGAGTCTGGGTTCAGCGCGCGCGCTCAGGACTCTCCACCGCCGGGGCGGGGAAAAAACCAAAAGCTAAAGTAAGCGGCGCGGGACATGGGAGCGGAATCTAGCACGCCGGCTGCAGCGAGCTTTCGGCAGCGGGCAAGTCCCGCTTGACCCGCGAACCGGCTTGCGTGGCAATCGGCATCTCTGCACAGGAGACAAGCCATGCAAAGACGCCATGCCCTCGGCGCCGCCGTCACCGGCCTCGCCGGAGTGACTGTCGCCGGATGCGCCTCGACGGCGGCCACTTCCGCCGCGCCCTTCACGGTCGCCCAGCCCTTCGTGCCCATCTCCGGCAGCAGCGAGATCTTCCCGGTGCGGCGCATCTACTGCATCGGCCGCAACTACGCGGCCCACGCCCGCGAGATGGGGTCGGACCCCACGCGCGAGCCGCCCTTCTTCTTCCAGAAGCCCAGCGACGCGGTGCAGTTCGCGCCGCCCGGCCGCACCACCGATCACCCCTATCCGACGCTGACCAAGAACTACCACTACGAGCTGGAGCTGGTCGCGGCCCTGCACAAGGGCGGCAGGAATGTGCCGGTGGAGAAGGCGCTGGAGCTGGTCTACGGCTACGCGGTGGGCCTGGACATGACCCGCCGCGACCTGCAGCGCGGCATGGGCGACCAGAAGAAGCCCTGGGAAATCGGCAAGAGCTTTGACCGCTCAGCACCCATCGGCCCCATCCACCGCGTCGCCCAGGTGGGCCACTTCACGGCGGGCGCGATCACGCTGAAGGTCAATGGCCAGGTCAAGCAGGACGCCAACCTGAACCAGATGATCTGGAACGTCGCTGAGCAGGTCGCCCAACTGTCCCAGGCCTTCGAGCTGATGCCGGGCGACATCATCTTTAGCGGCACGCCGGAGAACGTCGGGCCGGTGGTGCCGGGGGATCTGATGGAGGGGTCGATTGCGGGGTTGCCGCTGCTGAGCGTGAAGGTGGTGGCCTGATCAGGCCGTACCACCCACCGTCAGCCCCTCAATCCGCAACGTCGGCTGCCCCACGCCCACCGGCACGCTCTGGCCTTCCTTGCCGCAGACGCCCACACCCGTGTCCAGCGCCATGTCGTTGCCGATCATGCTGACGCGCGTCAGCGCGTCCGGGCCGTTGCCGATGATGGTGGCGCCCTTGACGGGGTACTGGATCTTGCCGTTCTCGACCCAGTAGGCCTCGCTGGCCGAGAACACGAACTTGCCGCTGGTGATGTCGACCTGGCCGCCGCCGAAGTTGGTGGCGTACAGGCCCTTCTTGATCGACGCGACGATCTCCTTGGGGTCGTCCTTGCCGCCCAGCATATAGGTGTTGGTCATGCGCGGCATCGGCACATGGGCATAGCTCTCGCGGCGGCCGTTGCCGGTGGGGGCGACCTTCATCAGGCGCGCGTTCATCGCGTCCTGGATATAGCCCTTCAGGATGCCGTCCTCGATCAGCACATTGCGCTGGCTGGCGCAGCCCTCGTCGTCAACGTTCAGCGAGCCGCGGCGGTCGGGGATGGTGCCGTCGTCCAGCACCGTCACGCCCTTGGACGCCACGCGCTGGCCGATGCGGCCGGCAAAGGCGCTCGAGCCCTTGCGGTTGAAGTCGCCCTCCAGGCCGTGGCCGACAGCCTCGTGCAGCAGCACGCCGGGCCAGCCGGGGCCGACCACGACGACCATTTCGCCGGCAGGCGCAGGGCGGCTCTCGAGATTCGTCAGCGCCGCATGCACGGCCTGCTCCACGTAGCTGGCGATCATCTCGTCGGTGAAATAGGCCAGGCCGAAGCGCCCGCCGCCGCCGCCCGAGCCCACCTCGCGGCGGCCGTTGCTCTCGGCGATGACGGTGATGGACAGGCGCACCAGCGGGCGCACGTCGGCCGCCAGCGTGCCGTCGGCGCGCGCGATCAGCACGACCTCATGCTCGGCGGCCAGGCCGGCCATGACCTGGGCGACGCGCGGATCCTTGGCACGGGCCATCTTCTCGGCGCGCTCCAGCAGCGCCACCTTGGCGGCGCTGTCCAGGCTGGCGATGGGGTCGGCCACGCCGTACAGCTCGCGACTGCCGGCGACGCGGCCCTGGCTGGGCACCTTGACCTTCTTGCTCTGGCCGGCCGCGGCAATGGTGCGCACCGTGCGCGCAGCGTCCAGCAGCGAATCGAGGGAGATGTCGTCCGAATAGGCGAAGGCCGTCTTCTCGCCGGCCACCGCGCGCACACCGACACCCTGGTCGATGCTGAAAGACCCGCTCTTGACAATGCCCTCCTCCAGGCTCCAGCCCTCGGCGCGCGTGGTCTGGAAATAGAGGTCGGCATCGTCGACGCGATGCTCGGTGATGAGGCGCAGCGCCTGCGAGAGCGAGGACTCGGTCAGGCCGAAGGGCTCCAGCAGTTGCGAGCGGGCGGTGGCCAGGCGGGCCAGGGTGGGTTCGACGGCGATCATGGGCTGATTCTAGGAAGGTGCGCGTCAGCCACCTGAAGGCATGGACATGCTTTTTTACGCGAGTCATGTCGGCCCTGGTTGCAAGGACGTCGTTGTGGACGGGCCTTGCAACCCAGCATCCTCAAGGAGCACTCGATGAAGACCTCTCACAAAGCCCTGATTGCCCTGCTGACCCTGGCCGGCGCCAGCGCCTTTGCCCAGACCCCTGGCACCAACACGCCGCGCATCGACAAGCGCGAAGCCAACCAGCAGGCCCGCATCGCCCAGGGCGCCGCCAGTGGCAGCCTGACGGCCCACGAGACCCAGCGCCTGGAGAAGGAACAGGCCCGCGTCGACAACGCCGAGGCCAAGGCCAAGTCGGACGGCAGCGTGACGGCCAAGGAGCGCCGCCACCTGACCGCGATGCAGAACGGCGCCAGCCGCGACATCCATCGCAAGAAGCACAACGCCAGGGCCGCCAGCGCACCGGGCTGAAGCGAAGCTGCCCCTCGCCCAACCTCGCATCGCTGAACGCGAGCGAGTCTGGTCGGTCCCCCGGGGGGACGGCGATGCTCTCGGCATCGAGCCGCGAGCACATCGCCGGCGCGGGCCGGCTAGGGAGCGGCCCGTCGCTCGGCCCGCAACTCCCCGCTTGCATGCGTCGTACGTGCCGCAAATTCGGAAATGGCGGCCGAAATGACCACGCATTACGCCTGCTAACAAATCCATCCCTGGCATGGCCCTGCTAGGGATGGCCGCCGGGAGCAGGCCCCGGACAGCATGCAGCGTCACCGTCCTTCACGGAACACGGAGCGCTGCATGAAGCTTGTTCTCTCGCTCGCCACGCTGGCCCTGGCCGCCGCGGCCACCAGCCCGGCCCTGGCCTATACCCAGGTCGGCGCCGGCTACAGCCAACCCGTCTTCCTGACCGCCCCGGTAGGCGACTCGCGCCTCTTCGTCGTCGAGAAGGGCGGCCTCATCAAGGTGCAGGACAGTGGCGGCAGCGTGTCCACCTGGCTCAATCTGTCGGGGCAGGTCGACACGGGCGGCGAGCGTGGCCTGCTGGGCCTGGCCTTCGACCCCGGCTTCGCCAGCAATGGCCGCTTCTACGTCGACTACATCGACAAGACGACGCTGAGCACCGTCGTGGCGAGCTACACGGTCAATGGCTCAGGCGCCGTGGATCTGGCCAGCGCCAAGACCATCATCACGGTGGCCCAGCCGGCTGGGCGCGACAACCACAAGGCAGGCTGGATAGGCTTCAGCGCCGCCGACCCGGGCCATCTCTACATCGCTACCGGCGATGGCGGCAGCGGCAACGACCCCGACAACAACGCCCAGAACCTGAACAGCAACCTCGGCAAGCTGCTGCGCATCACGCCCAATGCCGCGGGCGGCTACACGGTGCCGGCGGACAACCCCTTCGTCGGCGYGGCCGGCAATGACGAGATCTGGGCCTATGGCCTGCGCAACCCCTTCCGCAACAGCTTCGACCGCCAAACCGGCGACCTGTGGATAGGTGATGTGGGCCAGGGCGCGCGCGAAGAGGTGGACTTCGCCTCCGTTGCCGCCGGCCTGGGCCGAGGCGCCAACTACGGCTGGCGCATCCGTGAAGGCAATATCGCCACGCCCGGCATCAACGACGGGCCGCCGCTCACCCCGGTAACCAATCCCCTGTTCGACTACGACCGCAATGTCGGCGGCACCGTCATCGGCGGCTATGTCTATCACGGCGCGGATGCCAGCCTCGACGGCACATACATCTTCGGCGACTACGTCGCGGGCAAGGTCTGGAGCTACAGCAACGGCACGCGCACGGAACTGTCCGATCCCTTCTCCACCTTCCAGCTGACCAGCTTCGGCGAGGGCGGCGACGGTTCGCTCTACGCCGTCGGCATCAACGGCAACATCTATCTGCTGGCCGCTGCCGTGCCCGAGCCCGCCCCCGCCCTGCYGCTGGCCGTGGGCCTGGCCGCCGGCGGCCTGCTCACTCGTCGCCGCCGCGCTTGAGCTTGAGGCCGGCGTCGTAGAGCCGGTTGCGCGGCGCGCCGCTGATCTGCGCCGCCAGCGCCACGGCCTGCTTCAGCGGCAGCTCGGCCGCCAGCAGCGCGAGCACACGCATGGTCTCGGCCGGCAGGTCGTCGTCCGCGGCGGCCTGGGGCGCCGCAGCGTGCAGCACAAGGACAAACTCGCCGCGCTGCCGTTGCGAATCGGCCGCCAGCCAGCCCGGCAGCGTCTCGGCCGGCGCGGTGTGGATGCTCTCGAACTGCTTGGTCAGCTCGCGGCAGACGGTCACGCGCCGCGCCGGCGCCAGTTCGGCCAGCAGCGCGATCAACTCGACGATGCGGTGCGGCGCCTCGAAGACGACCTGGCTCTGGCCTTCGACGGCCAGCACGGCCTGCAGCGCAGTGCGGCGCTCGCCGGCCTTGGTCGGCAGGAAGCCGACGAAAGAGAAGCTTGTCGCCGCGGTGTCACCGGCCACGCTCAGCGCCGTCGCCGCGCTGCTCGGCCCCGGCAGGGGCAACACGCGGTAGCCGGCGGCCACCACCTCCTGCACCAGCACGGCGCCGGGGTCGGAGATGGCCGGCGTGCCGGCGTCCGACGCATAGGCCACCCGCTCACCCGCTGCCAGCCGCGTGATGACGCCGGCACTGCCTTCGCGCTCGTTGTGCTGGTGCACGGCGATCAGCGGCTTGTGCAGGCCCAGATGGCGCAGCAGCTGGGCGCCCTGGCGCGTGTCCTCGCAGGCCAGCGCGTCGACCAGGCTCAAGGCATGGATGGCGCGCAGGCTCAGGTCGGCCATATTGCCGATGGGCGTCGCGACGAGATAGAGCGTGGCGGCCGGATACTGCTGGCCGCCGGCTGCAGCCTGGGCGGCCTGGCGAACCAGGGAGGCGTCAATGTTCAACTGGGGCTCTCGATCAAAACCGGATACCAAGGCGCGCGGGGACGCGGCCGAAGATGCAGCACTTGCGCATCTGCTGCGCGCTGGCTTGCGCCTGCTGGAGAGGAATTATCGAGTCGGCGCCGGTCCCAATCGGCGGGCGGGCGAAGTGGACTTGATCATGGCCGATCGTGACGGCACTCTGGTGTTCGTCGAAGTGCGGGCCCGGGCCGATGCCTCGCATGGTGGCGCGGCCGCCAGCGTGACCGCCAAGAAGCAGCAGCGCCTGATCTACGCCGCCCAGCACTATCTGCTGCGCCACGCCAGCCCGCCACCCTGCCGTTTCGATGTCGTCGCCATCGACGGCACCGAACTCACCTGGTTACAAGGGGCCTTCGACACCGAGTGATGCTGTGTTGGTGTTCAACGCGAACCGGCGCCGGGCCGCCGCTAGCCGGCCCACAGGCGATGTGCTTGCGGCTCAACGCCACAAGCATCGCCGTCCCCTCGGGGGACCGGCCAGGCTCGACCGCGTTCAGCGGCATGAGACCGGACGAGGGGCTTCTATGATGGCCCCCGAATGATCGAACAAAGAATCCAGCAGCAGTTCTTCGAGAGCGCCGACCTGCTCTACCAAGCCGCCGAGCAATTGGCCCGGCCCCTGGCGATGGCCGCGCAGATGGTGGTGGACGCCATCACCGGCGGCAGCCGCATCCTCTGTGCCGGCCAGGGCCTGGCCAGCATGGACGCCGACTACCTTGCCGCCCGCCTGGCCGGCCGCTTCGAGCAGGACAGGCCGGGTCTGGCAGCCTGGAGCCTGTCGGCCCAGGTCCGCGACGCCGCCGGCGTCGACCTGGCCCGGCTGCTGCAGGCCCATGGCCACCCCGGCGACGTCCTCATCATGATCGAGCCGCTGCGCGAGCAGCGTGACGCCTGGCAGGCAGCGGTCGCCGTGGCCCATGCGCAGGAGATGAGCATCATCGCCCTGACCGCCCAGCCACCCGGCGCCGCCGACGAATGGCGCGGCCTGCTGCAGGACACCGATATCCAGATCCGCGTCAGCCACGGCCGCGAGCCGCGCGTTGTCGAAGCCCAGCGCGTGCTGCTGCATGCGCTGGCCGACGCTGTCGACCTGCAACTGCTGGGCAGCGACGAATAACCCTTTCGATGGAAGCCCGATGAAAAAACTCAGCCTCACCCTGACCGCCGCCATCCTCGCCAGCACGCTCGCCACCGGTTGTGCACCGCTGCTGATCGGCGGCGCGATGGTGGGTGGCGTCAGCGTCGCCACCGACCGCCGCACCTCGGCCACCCAGCTCGAGGACGAGACCATCGAGTACAAGGCCGGTTCCCGCATCCGCGATCAGCTCGGTGACAAGGTCCACGTCAACATCAACAGCTACAACCGCGTCGCGCTGATCACCGGCGAGGCCCGCACCGAGGCCGACCAGGCCCAGCTGGAGCGCATCGTCGCCGGCGTCGAGAGCGTCACCCGCGTGGTCAATGAGACCGCCGTCACCATGCACAGCGCGCTGAACGGCCGCTCCAACGATGTCCTCTTGAAGAGCAAGGTCAAGGCCTCGCTCATCGATGCCCCCGACCTGCTGAGCAATGCCTTCTACGTCGTCGTCGAACGCGGCGAGGTCTTCCTGCTGGGCCGCGTCACCGAACGCGAAGCCAATCGCGCCACCGACATCGCGCGCGGCGTCAGCGGCGTCCGCAAGGTCGTGCGGGTGTTCGAGATCATCAGCGAAGAAGAGCTCGCGCGACTGACCCCGAAGAAATCGTAAGCCGTCAGGCTCAGAGGCGCTTGATCAGCGAGGACGTGTCCCAGCGGTTCCCACCCTGGGCCTGCACGTCCGCATAGAACTGGTCCACCAGCGCGGTCACTGGCAGGCGTGAGCCGTTGCGGCGCGCTTCGTCCAGCACCAGGCCCAGGTCCTTGCGCATCCAGTCGACTGCGAAGCCGAAGTCGAACTTGCCTTCGACCATGGTCTTGCCACGGTTGTCCATCTGCCAGCTCTGGGCGGCGCCCTTGCCGATGACGTCCAGYACCTGGGCCATGTCCAGGCCCGCGTTCTGGCCGAAGCGCACGGCCTCGGACAGGCCCTGCACGACGCCGGCGATGCAGATCTGGTTGACCATCTTGGCCAGCTGACCCGAGCCTGGGCCGCCCAGCAGGGTCACGGCCTTGGCAAAGGCCAGGGCGATGGGTTTCGCGGTTTCGAAGGGCGCCGCATCGCCGCCGCACATCACCGTCAGCGCGCCGTTGACGGCACCAGCCTGGCCGCCGGAGACCGGCGCATCGATGAAGGCAACGCCTCGCGCGGCGGCGGCGGCATGCAGCTGGCGGGCGACGGCGGCCGAGGCGGTGGTGTGGTCCACGAAGACGCTGCCCGAGGTCATGCCGGCCAGGGCGCCGGCATCGCCCAGCACGACGGAGCGCAGGTCATCGTCGTTGCCGACGCAGCAGAACACGAACTCCGCGCCCTTCACGGCTTCGGCCGGCGTGGCGGCGAAGGCACCGCCATATTCCTGCGTCCAGGCCTGGGCCTTGGCCGCCGTGCGGTTGTAGACGGTGACCTGATGACCGGCTCGCGCCAGATGGCCGGCCATGGGATGGCCCATGACGCCCAGGCCCAGGAAGGCGACGCGGCGGGCGGGAATCGGGTCGTAGCTGCGGGTGCTCATGGGGATCAGAGAATCGTCAGGTGTTCGGTACCGCTGGACAGGTCGCCCGCACGGGCACGCTCGCTGTTGAGCTTGATCTGCAGGCGCAGGTCGTTGACCGAGTCGGCATTGCGCAGCGCGTCCTCGTAGGTGACCTTGCCGGCCTCGTAGAGGTCGAACAGCGACTGGTCGAAGGTCTGCATGCCCTGCTCGCGGGAGCGCTTCATCAGCTCCTTGATCTCGCTGATCTCGCCCTTGAAGATGAGGTCGGAGATCAGCGGCGAGTTCAGCAGGATCTCGACGGCGGCGACCCGGCCCTTGCCCTCGCGGCGCGGCAGCAGGCGCTGGGAGACCAACGCGCGCAGATTTAGCGACAGGTCCATCAGCAGCTGCTGGCGGCGGTCTTCGGGGAAGAAGTTGATGATGCGGTCCAGTGCCTGGTTGGCGCTGTTGGCGTGCAGGGTGGCCATGCACAGGTGGCCGGTCTCGGCGAAGGCGACCGCATGCTCCATGGTCTCGCGGTCGCGCAGCTCACCCATCAGGATGACGTCGGGCGCCTGGCGCAGCGAGTTCTTCAGCGCGGCTTCCCAGCTGTCCGTGTCCAGGCCCAGTTCGCGCTGGGTGACGATGCAGTTCTTGTGCGGATGCACGAATTCGATCGGGTCCTCGATGGTCACGATGTGGCCATAGGTCGTCTCGTTGCGCTCATCGATCATGGCGGCCAGCGACGTGCTCTTGCCCGAGCCCGTGGCGCCCACGACGATGACCAGGCCGCGCTTGTGCTGCACCACCTCGCGCAGCACGACGGGCAGGTCCAGCGATTCGATGGTCGGCAGCGTCGAGGGAATCGTCCGCAGCACCAGGCCCACCTGGCTTTGCTGGATGAAGGCGTTGACGCGGAAGCGCCCGACGCCGTGGGGCGAGATCGCGAAATTGCACTCCTTGGTGCGCTCGAATTCGGCCGCCTGCTTGTCGTTCATGATGGCCCGTGCCAGCTGCAGCGTGTGCTGACCGGTCAGGGGCTGGGGCGACACCTTGGTCATCTTGCCGTCCACCTTGATGGCCGGCGGGAACTCCGCTGTCAGGAAGAGGTCGGAGCCCTTGCGCGACAGCATCAGCCGCAGCAGGTCGTTGATGAATTTGGATGCCTGATCGCGTTCCATGGTCGATGTCCTTGTGCGATCAGCCCGGGAAGTTCTCTGGGAACTTCGCCTTGGCCCGCGCCTCAGCGGGAGAAATGATGTTGCGGCGGACCAGGTCGGTGAGGTTCTGGTCCAGCGTCTGCATGCCCTGCGAATTGCCCGTCTGGATGGACGAGTACATCTGCGCCACCTTGTTCTCGCGGATCAGGTTGCGGATGGCCGAGGTGCCCAGCATGATCTCGTGGGCCGCGACGCGGCCGGTGCCGTCCTTCAGCTTGCACAGGCTCTGCGAGATGACGGCCTGCAGCGACTCCGACACCATCGCCCGCACCATTTCCTTCTCGGCGGCGGGGAAGACGTCGACGATGCGGTCAACCGTCTTGGCGGCCGACGAGGTGTGCAGGGTGCCGAACACCAGGTGACCCGTTTCGGCCGCCGTCAGCGCCAGGCGGATGGTTTCCAGGTCGCGCATTTCGCCGACCAGCACGCAGTCCGGGTCTTCACGCAGCGCCGAGCGCAACGCGTTGCTGAACGAATGGGTGTGGGGGCCGACCTCACGCTGGTTGATCAGGCTCTTCTTGGATTCGTGCACGAACTCGATCGGGTCCTCGATGGTGAGGATGTGGCCGTACTCGTTCTCGTTGAGGTGGTTGACCATGCCGGCCAGCGTCGTGCTCTTGCCGGAGCCGGTCGGGCCGGTCACCAGCACCAGGCCGCGCGGGCGCAGCGCCAGTTCGGCGAAGACCTTGGGCGCATTGAGCTGCTCCAGGCTCAGGATCTTGCTCGGAATCGTCCGGAACACGGCGCCCGCGCCGCGGTTCTGGTTGAAGGCGTTGACGCGAAAACGCGCCAGGCCCTGGATCTCGAAGGAGAAGTCGACTTCCAGCGTCTCCTCGTACATCTTGCGCTGGGAGTCGTTCATGATGTCGTAGACCATGTCATGGACCGCGCGGTGGTCCAGGGCCTCGACATTGATGCGGCGCACGTCGCCGTGCACCCGGATCATCGGTGGCAAGCCGGCCGAGAGGTGCAGGTCGGAGGCCTTGTTCTTGACCGAGAATGCCAGCAGCTGAGTGATGTCCATGGGGCTAGGGCCTGTTTACACGACGGGAATCGGTGCGAGAGGGTCTGCGCGGGCGCAGGGCTAGGCGTCGCGCCGAAGCCCGGGCTGGTTGCCCGGGCAAGGCGTGCAACGACGCTATGCGCCCGCGCAGACCCTCTCCCGAAGGGTTGTCACTCAAAAACCCGCGCGCGGCGTTGCGAAGCCTCGCTGGGGATAACCCCAACTTCGACTTCGCGCCTTGCTCGCGGGCTTTTGAGTGGCAACGCATCCGATCCCCGTCGTGTAAACAGACCCTGAAGTGCTCGGACCATTATGGCGATCTCCGACTCCCTCCAAGCCACCAAAAATCGCATCGCTGCGGCATGTGTCTCAGCCGGCCGTCCCCCCCAGGCGGTACGTCTGCTCGTCGTCAGCAAGACTTTTCCCGCTTCGGCGGTGCGCGAGGCCTTCGCGGCCGGTGCCCGCGCCTTCGGCGAGAACTATGTGCAGGAAGGCCTGGCCAAGATCGGCGAACTGGCCGATCTGCGCGACCAGATCGAATGGCATCTGATCGGCCCGCTGCAGTCCAACAAGACAAAGCCCGTCGCCGAACACTTCGACTGGGTGCACAGCGTGGACAGGCTCAAGATCGCCGAGCGGCTGGCCGAGCAGCGCCCCGCCCACCTGGCGCCGCTCAATGTCTGCCTGCAGGTCAATATCAGCGAAGAGGCGAGCAAGAGCGGCCTCGTGCCCGCCGACGTCCCGGCCCTGGCCGCCCAGGTCGCCGCCCTGCCCCGGCTGAAGCTGCGCGGCCTGATGGCCATACCCGAGCCCGGCCCCGGCGCGCTGGCGCAGCACCAGGCCATGGCCGCCCTGTTCGACGCGCTGAAGGCCGAGGGCCTGGCGCTGGACATCCTGTCCCTGGGCATGAGCGCCGACCTGGAGGACGCCATCCGGGCCGGCTCGACGATGGTGCGCGTCGGCAGCGCCATCTTCGGCGCGCGGTGAACGGCGAGGCGCCACGCTACCGCCGGCTGGCCGACGAGCTGGCCCGACTGATCCACGGCGGCGCGCTGCGCCCGGGCGACCGCCTGCCCTCGGTGCGCCAGACCCAGGCCAGCCACCACTGCAGCGCGGCCACCGTCTTCCAGGCCTATCACCGCCTCGAAGCGCTGGGCCTGGTGCGCGCGGCGGAGCGCTCCGGCTATTTCGTCGCCCCCACCATGGTGCCGGCTGCGCGGCCCGCAGCGGACGGGGCCCAGCCGGTGGCCGTCAGCGAACTGGTCTTCCAGCTGCTCGGCACCGGCGGGCATGAGATCCACGCGCCGCTCGGCTCGGCCTTCATCAGCCCCACGCTGTTCCCGCTGGACGCGCTGCGCCGCGCGCTGGCGGCCGGCAGCCGCAGCCTCACACCAGCCGAGCTGACCCAGCAACTGCCCAGCGGCCACGCAGGCCTGCGCCGCCAGATCGCGCTGCGCTATCTGCGCCAGGGCCTGAGCATCGCGCCCGATGAGATCGTGCTGACCGACGGCGCCCTCGAAGGCCTCAATCTGTCGCTGCAGCTGCTGACCCGGCCCGGCGACGCGGTGCTGATCGAGTCGCCGTGCTTCTACGCGGCGCTGCAGGCGCTGGAACGCCTCGGCCTGCGCGCCGTCGAAGTGCCCGCCGACGCGGCCGAGGGCGCCGACCTGGACCGCATGGCCGCCCTCATTGAACGCCACCGGCCCACGGCCTGCTGGCTGATGACGAGCTTCCAGAACCCGCTGGGCAGCCTGATGCCACCCGACAAAAAGCGCGCCCTCGTCGCGCTGCTCGAGCAGCATGGCATCCCGCTGATCGAGGACGACGTCTACGCCGAGCTGCAGCACCAGGGCAGCCCGCCGCCGCCCGCCAAGGCCTTTTCGACGCGCGGCGAGGTGCTGCACTGCGGCTCCTTCTCCAAGACGCTGGCGCCGGGCTACCGCGTCGGCTGGGTGGCGGCGGGCCGCTTCGCGCCGGCGCTGCGCCGGGCCAAGCTCAGCCAGAGCCTGTCGGGCTCCTGGCCGGCCCAGGCCGCCGTCGCCCATTACCTGGAAGGCGGCGACTACGACCGCCATCTGCGCGCGCTGCGGCGGGCGCTGGCCGCCCAGCAGCAGGCGCTGAGCGCAGCGGTCCGCGCGCATTTCCCGCCGGGCACGCGGCTGACCCGTCCCGAGGGCGGCTATTTCATCTGGGTCGATCTACCTGCCGGTCATGACACGCTGGCCCTGCAGCGCGCCGCATTGGGGGAAGGCATCAGCCTGGCTCCGGGGCCGCTGTTCTCGGCCCATGGTGGCTTCAGGACCAGCCTGCGCCTGAACAGTGGCCAGCCCTGGACACCGGCGCTGGCGGCCGCCGTGGCGCGCCTGGGCGAACTGATACGGTCGCCGCAGCCCTGATCTGCTCCTTACGCCGGGTCGCCAAGCCGGGCAAGATGACGGCCGATGTCGCCCCTGCTCCGCTCCCTGTGGCTTCTCCTCCTCGCCTGTTGCCTGCCAGCCGGTGCCGTTGATGCCGTGCCCAACGACCTGGCGCAGCGCGCCATGGCCTGCACGGGCTGCCACGGCAAGGAGGGCCGCGCGGCGCCCGATGGCTACTACCCGCGCCTGGCCGGCAAGCCGGCGGGCTACCTCTACAACCAGTTGCTGAACTTCCGCGATGGCCGGCGCGACTATGGCCTGATGAGCGAGCTCATCGCGCCGCTGTCGGATGCCTATCTGAAGGAACTCGCCGGCCATTTCGCGTCGCTGGACCTGCCCTACCCGCCGCCGCAGAAGCCCAGCCTGCCGGCACCCGAACTGGCGCGCGCCGAAGCGCTGATCCGCAACGGGGATGCCTCGCGCAAGCTGCCCGCCTGCGCCGCCTGCCACGGCGAGCGCCTGACGGGCAGCCAGCCCGCCGTGCCGGGCCTGCTCGGGCTGTCGCGCGACTATCTGAATGGCCAGCTCGGCGCCTGGCGCAGCGGCCAGCGCCGCGCCAAAGCGCCCGACTGCATGGCGCAGATCGCCAAGACGCTGACCGAAGCCGAGATCAACGCCATCACGCAATTCCTGGCGGGCCAGGCGCTGCCCGCCAACCCGCACCCGGCGGCCGCGCTGGCGGCGCCCGCACCGCTGCGCTGCGGCGGCCTGCAGCCATGAAGCGCCTGTTGTCCGTCCTGGTCGTGCTGGCCGTCCTGGTCGCGAGCGCCGGCTGGGGCCTGCTCGCCTGGCAGCGCGGCATGGCGGATGCGACGCCGCCCTCGACGGTGCCCATCGCGCTGGAGCGTGGCGCCTACCTGGCCGCCGTCGGCAACTGCGCCGGCTGCCACACGGCCCGTGGCGGCGAACGCCTGGCCGGCGGCCGCGCCATCCCGACGCCCTTCGGCACCGTCTTCTCATCCAATCTGACGCCCGATGCCACCGGCCTGGGAGGCTGGAGCGCCGACGACTTCTGGCACGCCCTCCACCTGGGACAGAGCCGCGATGGCCGTCTGCTGGTGCCGGCCCACCCCATCGTCAACACGACGCTGGTCACACGCGAGGATGCGGACGCCCTGCATGCCTGGCTGCAGGCCCAGGCGCCCGTGGTGGCACCGCGGCGCGAACACGAGCTGCGCTGGCCTTTCGGCAGCCAGCTGGCCGTGGCGGCCTGGCGGGCGCTGTATTTCAAGCCTGGCGCCTACCAGGCCGACCCGACCCGCGACGCCGCCTGGAACCGCGGCGCCTACCTGAGCCAGGGGCTGGCCCATTGCAGCGCCTGCCACGCCGGCCGCAATGCGCTGGGAGGCGACCAGGGCGCGGCCGATTTCCGCGGCGGCCTGCTGTCGGGCCTGGGCTGGGTGGCGCCATCGCTGCATGACCCGGCCGAGGCGGGTGTGCAGCGCTGGCCGCAGGCAACACTGCAGCGCTGGCTGCGCGACGGCCACGTCGACGGCCACGCCGCGCTCGGCCCCATGGCCGAGGTCGTCCTCGGCAGCACGGCGGCGTTGAACGATGCCGACCTCGCCGCGATGAGCAGCTATCTGCGCGCCCTGCCCGAGCAGGCCGTCGCCCGCGCCGAGCCGGCCGAGCCCAACCCACGCCGCGTCGAGCGCGGTGCCGGCCTCTACCGGGAGCATTGCGCCGCCTGCCATGGCGAGCAGGGCCAGGGCCGGCGCGACGAAAGCGGCGCACTGGCGTATCCGGCGCTGGCCGGCAGCCGCGTCGTCACCCAGGCCAGCGCCGCCAACCTGATCCGTGTCATCGAGCGCGGCGGCTTCGCGCCGGCCACGCCCGGCCACCCGCGCCCCTATGGCATGCCGCCCTTCGCGGGCGTGCTGAGCGCCGAGGATCTGGCCGCCCTGGCCAGCCATCTGCGCCAGTCCTTCGGCCACCATGCGGGAGAGATAGCCACCGTCGAGGTCCTCAGGTTGCGAGCTGCCGCGGCGCGGCATTGACAGCGCAACCCCGGGAGCGCGGGGAGCCGACGTGAACGACTTCACGCAAGCCTGCTGCAGGCATGAAGCAAATGGTCACAGGTCGCGACACACTGCGCGCCGGCCCCCGGGTATGGCCGCAAAAACAAGGCCGACAGGCCTACAGTCGTCGTTGAATTCAAGAGCGGCAGCCCCGCCGCCGATACCCGAACACCGGACAAGGACCTGAACAGCATGAACTTCCTGACGCAATTGCGCATTGGCCATCGATTGGCCTTGAGCTTTGGCCTGCTCATCCTGCTGCTGGTGGGCATCGGCATTTACGGCGCGAAGAATGCGAACGGCCTGGCCAAGGATCTGGACCGCACCGCCAACTCCAGCCTCTTCAAGATCGGCGCAGCCAACGGTCTGGAAAGCCAGGTCAACATCATTTCCCGCGCCGTGCGCGATCTGCTGCTGCTGGACACCGCCGGTGCCATCAAGAAGCAGAAGAAGGCCATTGCCGACGCGCTGGACGAGGGCGAGAAGCAGCTCAAGAGCCTGGAAGACGCCCAGTCGGGTGACGGCGAAAAGGCAGCCATCGCCGAGGTGCGCGGTCACAAGGCCAAGTTCCTGGCCGCGCTCGAGAAGTTCCAGAAGATCCAGGCCGATGGCACGCCCGACGAGGCCCGTGAAAGCCTGATCACCGACCTGCGCCCCGCCCAGGCGGCCCTGCAGGAAGGCCTGAAGAAGCTGGTCGACATGCAGTTCGAAAGCGGCAAGGCCCTGGCCACGTCCGGTGTCGAACTGGCCCGCTTCTCCGTCTGGGTGACCATCATCCTGCTGGTCGTGGCCGTCGTCATCGGCATCGGTGGCGGCCTCGTCATCACCAGCTCCATCGTCGCCCCGGCCCGCAAGGCCCAACTGGCCGCCGAGGCCATCGCCGCCGGTGACCTGACGCAAGACATCCGCGTCGAAGGCCGTGACGAACTGAGCCAGATGCTGCAGGCCATGAAGGACATGCAGCAAGCCCTGTCGGGTGTCGTGCGCGACGTGTCCACGGCCGCCAGTGAAGTCGCCCAGAACTCCGGCTCCATCGCCGACAGCAACTCCAACCTGGCCGAGCGCACCACGCGCTCCGCCGCCAGCCTGCAGAACACCGCCGCGTCGGTGGAGGAGATCGCCTCCACGCTGAAGGGTGCCAGCGACCTGACCCGCCGCGCCGCCGGCATCGCCGTGACGGCCCGCCAGGCCGCCAGCAACGGTGGCGCCGTCGTCTCCAAGGTCGTCGAGACCATGGAAGAGATCAGCGCCAGCTCCAAGAAGATCGGCGACATCATCGGCGTCATCGACGGCATCGCCTTCCAGACCAATATCCTGGCGCTGAATGCCGCCGTGGAAGCCGCCCGTGCCGGCGAGCATGGCCGCGGCTTCGCCGTCGTGGCTGCCGAAGTGCGGGCGCTGGCTCAGCGCTCGGCCGGCGCCGCCAAGGAAATCAAGGTGCTGATCCAGGAATCGACCGTCAAGGTCGAGAACGGCACCACGCTGGTCAACAACGCCGGCGTCACCATCCGCAGCGTCGTCGACGAAGTCAACAACATGGGCCAGCTGATCGAGGAAATCTCGCATTCGGCCCAGGAGCAGGCCACGGGTGTCGGCGTCGTCAACGGCGCAATGAACGAACTCGACAAGGCCACGCAGCAGAACACCAGCCTGGTCGGCGACCTCAGCCGCTCGGCCGACGCGCTGCGCGACAGCTCGACCCGCCTGATCGAAGCCGTCGGCTTCTTCCGGGCCGCTTGAATCCCATCATCCATCGCCCGAGGCCCGCCATGTCATTCCTGCGTTCCGCCACCGTCCTCGCCGCCAGCCTGATGCTGGCCCTGGCCGCGCAAGCCACGCCCAAGGTCGTCAAGAAAGTGCCGCCGGAGTTTCCGGCCGAAGCCTCCAAGAAGGGCATCTCGACCGGCTCCGTCAAGGCCAAGATGACCATCGAAGCCGACGGCAAGGTCAGCGAGGTCGAAATCGTCGAGGCCGAGCCCAAGCGCGTCTTCGACCGCGCCGTGAAGGCCGCCCTGATGGAGTGGAAGTTCGAGCCGGGCGAAAAAGGCACCCACGAAGTCAAGCTCGTCTTCAAGAACGAAGACTGAACAAGGACCGCGGCATGCAGGCCGCGGGCAGGAGTAGCGACCGGATCAGCGCTTCAGCGCGGGCACTTCGCTCGCCCGCTCCCCGGGCTTCAACCAGTGCATCCCGCCCAGCACCAGCATCACTGTGACGACGGCGCCCGTGACCAGCAAGGTCAGGCGCCGTTTCTTTTGGGCCTGGCGCGCGCGGATGCGCGTGCCGCCGGCAGATTCGCGCAAGGCCGGGGAGAGATGGCTGTGTGACAGGCGCCTGAGGTTCACCGCCTGCTTGCGGCCGTCACGCCCCGTCACAATTTCAAAGCTCAGCGGCTCGTCCGGCCGCGGACCTTCGCCATCGGTCGGAAATGCCGCAAGGCCGACAAACACTTCTTCCCCCCCGCCGACCGGTCGGATGGCGCCATAACCAGCATCCTGGTTCCACGCGCTCAGTACTCCTTGGAATCTCATACTTACCTCAACGACTACCCCCAGATCTTGGGGGATGGCGCGGGGCAGCCCGAAACCGGATGTAAGCCGCCGACAATCCGCCCTCCGTCGTATTTCCACCTCCCAGCGCATGCCCATCAACTGGTTCCCCGGCCATATGAACTCCACCCGTCAGGCGATCAAGGATCGCGTCAAGGCGGGGCTGGACGTGGTCATCGAACTGCTCGACGCACGCCTGCCGGGCTCCAGCAGCAACCCGCTGCTGGCCGCGCTGACGACGGGCCGGCCGTCGCTGAAGGTGCTCAACAAGCAGGACCTGGCCGACCCCGTCCAGACCGCCGCCTGGCTGGACTTCTACAACGCCCAGCCTCACACCCGCGCCATCGCGCTGGATGCGGGCGACAAGGCGCCGGCCCGTGCCCTCATCAAGGCCTGCCGCGAACTCGCCCCCTTGCGCGGCGACATGCACAAGCCCTTGCGCGTGCTGATCTGCGGCATTCCCAATGTCGGCAAGAGCACGCTGATCAACACCCTCGTCGGCAAGCGCGCCGCCAAGACGGGCGATGAACCGGGCATCACCAAGCTCGAGCAGAAGTTCGTGCTGGAAAACGGCTTCTACCTGTTCGACACGCCCGGCATGCTGTGGCCGCGCATCGCCATCGAGCAGAGCGGCTATCACCTGGCCGCCAGCGGCGCGATCGGTCGCAATGCCTTCGACGAGGAAGAGGTGGCGCTGGAGCTGATCGCCACGCTCAAGCGGCGCTACCCGGAGCGCCTGCAGGAGCGTTTCGGCCTGCAGGAACTGGGCACGGACGAAGCCGTGCTGGAAGCCATCGGCGTGAAACGCGGTGCCAAGATCCGTGGCGGCGCCGTGCAGATGCACAAGGCCGCCGAGGCGCTGCTGATGGACTTGCGCGGCGGCTCGCTCGGTTGCATCACGCTGGAGACGCCCGCGGAGATGGCCGCCTGGCGCCAGGCGGCGGCCGATGAAGAGGAGCGCAAGGCGGCCGAAGCGGAAGCCGCGCGCCTGGCCGACAAGGAACGCCGCAGCGGCAAGCGGAAGTCGTCCAGCGGTGACGGGGGCGCAAGCGCGTGATTCCCCGGCCTTGACCGGTCCGGCGACGCGCCTATGCTGGGTCGCATCAGAACGACCAGAGACATCATGAGCCGACTCTCCCTGCTCGACCTCGCCTTCTTCATCGCCGAGAGCGAGGCCAGTCCCAAGCATGTGGCGGGCCTGCACATCCACCAGATTCCCAAAGGGTTGAAAGGCGGCGGCGCCAACTTCGCCAAGCAGCTCTTCGAAGAGTTCCTGACCCACACCGACGTGCAGCCGCCGTTCGACCAGGTCATCAACTTCGTGTCGCCGACGCTGATGCCGAGCTGGAGCACGGCCGAGAGCGTCGACCTGGCGCAACACGTCTTCTTCCACAAGATGAAGGCCGGCGCCAATGACCGCGAGGCCCTCTATGCGCTGACGTCCGAGCTGCACGAGCCGGTGCTGGACCGCAGCCGGCCGCTGTGGGAAGTGCATGTCATCGCCGGCCTGTGGGACAAGCAGTTCGCCATCTACTACAAGATGCACCACGCCGTGGCCGACGGCATCACGATGACGCGCTGGGGTGTCGAGTCGCTGCGCACGACGCCCGACGACGACACGGTCACGCCGGTCTGGTCCTTCGATCACACGCGCAGCAGCGGCGGCAGAGGTGGTCTCAAGGGCAAGAAGCGGCTGGACCAGGCGGTCGCCGGCACGGTCTGGAAGCAGCTCACCGCCAACAGCAAGCGCGCCGTCGGCATCGGGCGCCTCACCGCCATGCTGGCGCTGGAAGCCATCAAGCTGACCAAGAACGCCATCGCCCTGCCCTTCATGGCCAGCGGCGGCACGCCCTTCACCGGCAACGCGACGCCCGGCCGCCAGTTCGCGACGGCTGCCGTGCCCATGGCCCGCATCGACGCCATCCGCAAGGTGTCGCGCGCCACGCTCAACCATGTCGCGCTGACCTGCCTGGATGGCGCCATGCACCGCTACCTCGCCGACGAGGGCGTCGAGCTGGACCGGCCCATCACCATCCAGATGCCGGTCAACCTGCGCCGCGAAGGCGAGAAGAGCGGCGGCAACAAGATCGGCATCATCCTCGTCGACCTGTCGCCGCCCACCGACGACGCCTATGTGCGCCTGCGCAATGTCGGCTACTCGCTTCGCAATGTGCGCGCCATGATCGACGCGGTCGCGCCCGAGGCGGTCGAGACCTACACCATCCTGACCGGCCTGCTCGGCCAGATCGCCGGCATGCTCAAGCTGGCCGATGTCGTCACGCCCATGGGCAACACGCTGGTGTCCAACGTGCCGGGCCCGGCCGAACGCCTCTACCTGAAGGGCGCGCCGCTGCTGGAGATGCACCCCGTCTCGACGCTGCCAGCCACCCATTTGCTCAACATCACGCTGTTCAGCTATGCGGGCACGCTCTACGTCGGCCTGATCGCGACCGACGCGCTGCCCAACCTGGGCCGGCTGGCGACCTATGTCGAGGAGGAGGTCGCGACCCTGGAGAAGGCGGTCGGCATCTAGGCCGCAACGATGCGCCTCATCGACGCCGACGCGATCGCACCGACCGCCTGGAAGAACGGCGGCGGCAGCACGCGCACGCTGCTGGCACTGCCGGCCGAGGACGCCTGGCATCTGCGAGTTTCAATGGCCGACGTTGACCAGGACGGTCCGTTCTCGCCCTACCCCGGCGTCGAGCGCTGGCTGAGCCTCGTCGAAGGCGCGGGCATGCAACTCGATTTCGCACACCAGACCGTGACGCTGACGCCGCTCGACCCGCCGCTGCGGTTCGATGGCGCCACGGCGCCGTTCGGCCGCCTGCTGCAGGCGGCCACGCGCGACCTGAACCTGATGAACAAGGGTGGGCAGGCGGCGATGCACGCGGCGCGGCCTGGGCGCCCCTGGCGTGCGCGCCAGCAGTCCTGCGGCCTGTTTGCGCTGCAGGCCGGCCACTGGTCTTGTGCCGATGGCCGCAGCGCGGCCTTGGGCCGCCACACGCTGCTCTGGCTGGACGCCGCGCCGCAGGCCGAGATGACATCCGGCCAGCCGGGCCTGTGGCTGGAATTCAGTCCGCCAGAAATGTAGACAGCTCCGACCATGCCCCTGCCCCTCTTCCCCTCGACGTGGATGCGCGAAGAACACCGCCTGCTGCGGGACAGCGCCGCACGCTTCTTCACCGAGCGCTGGGTGCCGCGTGCGGCCGGCTGGCGCTCGGCCGGCCTGATGGAGCGCGACACCTGGCGCGAGGCCGGCGCCCAGGGCCTGCTGTGTGCGGCCATGCCTGAGCAGTTCGGCGGCAGCGGCGGCGACTTCGGCCACGAGGCCGTCATCGTCATGGAGGCGGCGCGGGCCAATCTCGGCGGTTTTGGTGGCAGCGTGCACTCGGCCATCGTCGCGCCCTATCTGCTGCGCCATGGCAACGACGAACAGAAGGCGCGCTGGCTGCCGGCGCTGGCTACCGGCGAGCGCGTCGGTGCCATCGCGATGACGGAGCCGGGCACGGGCTCTGACCTGCAGGCCATCCGCACCCGCGCACGCCTGGAGGGCGGCCACTACGTCATCAGCGGCCAGAAGACCTTCATCACCAACGGCCAGAACGCCGACCTGATCGTCATCGTCTGCCGCACCGGTGACGCCCCGGGCGCCAAGGGCCTGTCGTTGATCGTGGCCGAAATCGACGCCGACACTCGTGGCCTGACGCGCCGGCGCCTGGACAAGATCGGCCTGCACGCCCAGGACACCAGTGAACTCTTCTTCGACGAACTGCGCGTGCCGGCCAGCCACCTGCTCGGCGAGCGCGAAGGCCTGGCCTTTGGCCAGCTGATGGGCGAACTGCCGCAGGAGCGCCTCGTCATCGCCGTGCAGGCCGTCGCGATGATGGAGAGGGCGCTGGACGACACTGTCGCCTACGCCAAGCAGCGCGAAGCCTTCGGCCAGCCGATCTGGAACTTTCAGAACACCCGCTTCGTGCTGGCCCAGGCCCAGAGCGATGTGCTGGCAGCCCGTGCGCTGGTGGACGCCGCCATCTCGGCCCATCTGAAAGGCGAGCTCGACGCCGCCCGGGCGGCGCTCGTCAAAGCCTGGTGCAGCGACCTGGCCTCCAAGCTCACCGACGCCTGCCTGCAGCTCTTCGGTGGCTATGGCTACATGCTGGAGAGCCCGATAGCCGAACTGTGGGCCGATGCGCGCGTGACGCGCATCTACGGCGGCACCAACGAGATCATGAAAGAGCTGGCGTCGCGCTCCATGTGAGATTTTTTGGGTGCCGATGTCGAAATGACGGGACGGCCGAGCGTCATTGTCAGGCGGCGCATGTCGCGACGCCCGACCCTTTGCAGGAGACTCCCATGGAATACATGCTGCTGATCCACGCCGACCCCGTCGGCTTCGCGGCCCTCAGCGAGGCCGAGAGCGCCGCCGCGATGGCGGCCTACACCGCCTACACCGAGGCCCTGGCCAAGGCGGGCATAGACCGCGGCAGCAGCCGGCTGCGGCCCGCGGACATGTCGACCACGGTGCGCGTACGCAATGGCAAGACCGAGGTGCTCGATGGCCCCTTCATCGAGACCCGCGAGCAGCTCGGCGGCTACTTCCTCATCGACGTACCCGACCTCGACGCCGCCCTGAGCTGGGCCGCGCGTTGCCCGGGCGCCAGCCACGGCACGGTCGAAGTCAGGCCGATCTGGGACATGGGCGGCCGGTGACGCCCGCCGCCGCCGCGGAGCRGGCGGCGCGGCGCAGCTATGGCCGCCTCGTCGCCTATCTGTCGGCCCGTTCGCGCGACGTGGCCGGCGCGGAGGACGCGCTGGCCGACGCCTTCGAGACCGCACTGGCTCGCTGGCCTGTGGACGGCGTGCCCGACAACCCTGATGCCTGGCTGCTGACCGTCGCCCGCCGCAAGACCATAGACGCGCTGCGCGGCCGTCGGCGCGACGAGGAGGCCGCCGCCTGGCTGCAGTGGCTGGCCGAACTCGAGACGCCCTCTGACGCGCACGCGCTGCCGGACCGACGCCTCGAGCTGATGTTCGCCTGCGCCCATCCGGCCATCGACGCGGCCGCCCGCGCGCCGCTGATGCTGCAGGCCGTGCTCGGTTTCGACGCCGCAACCATCGCTGCCGCCTTCCTCGTCGCACCGGCCGCCATGAGCCAGCGCCTCGTGCGCGCCAAGGCCAAGATCCGCCAGGCCGGCATCGGCCTGCAGGTCCCCGCACGGGCCGAACTGGGCGAACGCCTCGGTGCCGTGCTGTCGGCCATCTACGCCGTCTATGCCGATGCCTGGACCGATGCCGCCGGTACCGATCCGCGCCGGCGCGACCTGGCCGAGGAAGCGATCTGGCTGGCCCGCCTGGTCGCCTCGCTGTTGCCGCAGGAGTCCGAGGCCCTGGGCCTGCTCGCGCTGATGCTGTATTCGCACGCCCGCCGCGCCGCGCGCCGCGATGCGGACGGCGTCTATATCCCCCTGACCGAGCAGAACCCGGCGCAATGGGAACAGGCGCTGATCAAGGAAGCCGAGGGTCTGCTCCACCTGGCCGCCAGCCATGGCCGACCGGGTCGCTACCAACTCGAAGCGGCCGTGCAGTCGGCCCATCTCGAAGGGCGGCGCAGTGGTCGCGTCGACTGGGCGGCGATCGAGCGGCTCTACGCCGGCCTCTTCGAGCTGACCGCTTCGCCGGTCGCAGCGCTGAACCATGCGGTGGCGCTGTCCAACACGGCCGGCGCTGCTGCCGGTCTGACGGGGCTGGACGCTCTCCATGCCGAGCTGTGCGACTACCAACCCTATTGGGCGGCACGCGCCGAGCTGCTGGGCCGCAGCAAGCGCTACGACGAGGCCCGCCAGGCCAGCGAACGCGCCATCGCACTGGAAAGCGACGCCGCCGTGCGCGAGTTCCTGCGCCGCCGCGCGGCGGCATGGGGCCCACAATGAAACCCGCCACAGCATTGCCAGGATCCGCCATGTTCGACGCCTACCTCTACGACCACTGCCGTACGCCGCGCGGCAAGGGCAAGCCCGAGGGCTCGCTGCACGCGGCCACGCCGATCTGGCTGGTGCGCAGCGTGCTGCAGGCCCTGCAGCAGCGCAACCGGCTCGACACGGCCCTGGTGGACGACGTCATCCTCGGCTGCGTGACCCCTATCGCCGAGCAGGGCGGCGACATCGCCCGCATCGCCGTGCTGGATGCCGGCTGGGCGCAGTCGGTGGGGGGCGTCACGCAGTCGCGCTTCTGCGCCTCCGGCCTGGAGAGCGTCAACCTCGCCGCGGCCAAGGTGGCGAGCGGCTTCGAGCAATTGGTCGTCGCCGGCGGCGTGGAAAGCATGAGCCGCGTGCCCATGGGCAGCGACGGTGGCGCCTGGATGCTGGACGAGCGCGTCGTCGGCGCCGTCGGCTTCGTGCCCCAGGGCATCAGCGCCGACCTGATCGCGACGCTGGAGGGCTTCACGCGTGAGGAGCTTGACGCCTATGCGGCACGCTCCCACCAGCGCGCCGCCTCAGCCCGCGCGGCGGGCCACTTCCAGCGCGCACTCGTGCCGGTGCTGGACGAAGCCGGCGCGCTGCTGCTGGCCGAGGACGAAACCATCCGCCCGCAGACGACGGCCGAAACCCTGGCCGCGCTGAACCCGTCCTTCATCAAGCTGGGCGCGAAGTTCGATGGCCTGGCCTTGAAGAAGTACCCACAGGCCGCAAACATCGAGCACCGCCACCATGCCGGCAATTCATCGGGCATCGTCGACGGCGCGGCCGTGGTGCTGGTGGGCTCGAGGGCCGGCGGTGACGCGGCGGGCTTGAAGCCCCGCGCCCGCATCCGGGCGGCCGCCGTCGTCGGCAGCGAGCCGACCATCATGCTGACCGGCACGACGCCGGCC
>NZ_JBFUFR010000025.1:0-111270 GCF_056403315.1 Roseateles sp. P2_H4
GTCATCGTCGGTGCCGGCCTCGCGGGCGCGGCCTGCGCGCTGGCCCTGGCCCGCCAGGGCGTGGCCTGCACCGTCATCGAGGCCTTGCCCGGCCCCGCCCAGGCCAGCTCGGGCAACCCGGCCGGCCTCTTCCACGGCACCCTCAACCCGGACGACGGCCCCCATGCCCGCTTCAACCGCGCCGCCGCCCTGGCCACGCAGGCCCTGCTGGCCGAGCTCGCCCTGCCCCATCAGAGCGGCCTGCTGAGGCTGGAAACACGGCTGCCGTTGGCCGCCATGCAGGGCGCCCCCGGCTATGTCGAGGCCCTGTCCGCTGAAAGCGCCTCGGCGCTGGCAGGTACCGGCCTCGCCCACCCGGCCTGGTTCTACCCCGGCGGCGGCGCCCAGGATCCGGCGGCCTACACACGCGCCATGCTGGCCGCCAGCGCCGCCGACCTGCGGCCGGGCCGCAGCGTGGCCGCGCTTGAAGCCGCGGCCGATGGCTGGCGCCTGCTGGATGCCGACGGCCATCTCATCGATACGACGCCTCTCGTCGTGCTGGCCGGCGGGCATGGCCAGTTGCCGCTGCTCGGCGAGCTGGCCACCGAGCTGACCGTGCAGCGCGGCCAGCTGACCCACCTGCCCGATGCGCCCTGGTGCCCCGCCGTTCCGATCGCCGGCGACGGCTACGCCCTGGCCGATGGCCGCGGCGGCCTGTGGTGTGGCGCGACCGCGCAGGATGGCGACCTCGACCCCGCGCTGCGGGAGGCCGACCAGGCCGACAACCTCGCCCGCTACGCCCGCCTCGCCGGCTTGGCCACGCCGCCCGAAGCAGCGCTTGCCGGCCGTGTGGCCTGGCGCCTCATCGCGCCGGACCGCCTGCCGCTGATCGGCGGCCTGGCCCTGCCCAGCGCGCCGGCGGCCGAGCAACTGCGGCTACAGGCGCGCCAGCCCGGCCTCATCGTCTGCACGGCCTTTGCGTCGCGCGGCATCAGCTGGGCGGCCCTGGCCGGGCGCCTCGTTGCCGCCCTGGCCCTGGGTTCGCCGCGACCGCTGGAGGCCGACCTGCTGGATGCCGTCGACCCGCTGCGCTTCGCGTTGCGCCAGCGACGCAGGCCCGGCCGTTGATCGCCGGGTTCAAGCAACTATTGCCGCTTCCTCCCCCATATCGCTCTTCCACCCCAGCGGGGCGGGCGGCACACTGCGCCGTTGACCCGGCCTGGCCGGTGTTCCTTCCTTTCTCTGATGGAGACGACGGCATGAGCGGTTCGCAGCGGTTGAAGTTGGCTCTGGGCGTGGTGCTCGGCGTGGTGACCCTCGGTGTCGGCGTGGCGCTGTCCGGTCTGGGCGACAACGCCGCTTCGGCCAAGGGCTGGCTGTATGCGGTGCTGGCGCTCAGCTGGGTGGCGGGCCTGTTCGGGCTGCTGACCGGTGGCGGCGCGGGCGGCAGCCTGCATGCGGCCACCGAGGCGGCCGAAGCGCTGGCTCGTTTCGACCTGACCCACCCCATTCCGCGCGGCGGCAGTGGCGACGTCGGCCGCCTGCTCGGCGCGCTGGACGACACCCAGCAGGCGCTGCAAAAGCTCATCGGCAAGGTGCGTGAGGCCGCCGACAGCATCGGCACGGCCAGCGCCGAGATCGCCACCGGCAACCTCGACCTGAGCCAGCGCACCGAACAGACGGCGAGCAATCTGCAGAACGCCGCTTCGTCCATGTCCGAGCTGACCGGCACGGTCAAGCAGACGGCCGACGCGGCCATGACGGCCAACCAGCTCGCCAGCTCGGCCGCTTCGGTGGCCCAGCGCGGTGGCGACGCCGTATCCCAGGTCGTCGCGACCATGGACCAGATCAGCCACAGCTCGCGCAAGATCAACGAGATCATCGGCACCATCGACGGCATCGCCTTCCAGACCAACATCCTGGCGCTGAACGCCGCGGTGGAAGCCGCCCGTGCCGGCGAGCAGGGCCGCGGCTTCGCCGTCGTGGCCGGCGAGGTGCGCCTGCTGGCCCAGCGCAGCGCCGAGGCGGCCAAGGAGATCAAGAGCCTCATCAGCGCCAGCGTCGAGCGCGTGGACTCCGGCACCCAGCAGGTGCAGGACGCCGGCGCGACGATGACCGAGATCGTCGCCAGCGTGCAGCGCGTGACCGACATCATTGGCGAGATCAGCGCCGCGGCGCGCGAGCAGAGCGAGGGCATCGCCGTCGTCAACGGCTCCGTCGTGCAGCTTGACCAGATGACGCAGCAGAACGCGGCCCTGGTGGAGGAATCCGCCGCCGCCGCCGAAAGCCTGCGCGAGCAGTCGGCCCGCATGGCCGAGGCCATCAGCGTGTTCAAGCTCAGCGGCGGCAGCGCCCATCGCCCGGCAGCGCCCAGGGCGCCGGCCGCACACCGGCCCGCGCCGGCCAAGCCGGCGGCCAAGGCTGCGGCGCCCAAGCCGACCGCCAGCCCCAGGCCGGCCTCCACGCCGGCGGCCAAATCGGCACCCGCCGCCGCACCGCGTTCGGCCCCGGCCCCCGCGCCGGCAAAGGACGACGGCGACTGGGAAACGTTCTGACGCGCGCCCAGTCGCGCCACTGAACCAGAGCCGGGCCCTGCCCGGCTCTTTGTTTTTTGGAATCAGGGTCCACCCGTCCCTGGTTTGTGGGCAGGGCCCCCGCGCCCTGGCGTGGCGTTGCGGCCCGCCCCTGCGGAGCCGGCTTTTTCCTGTTGCGTCGGTACGCCAACCGGGGATGTCCCCGTCCTCCCGATGGCCTGGTGTGAGCAAAGTGATGGCAGCGCCGCACCGGCGCGCCCCAGCGGCTGACCCGCCGCGCACTCCAACAAACCAGGAGCCTCCGATGTTTCGCCCGATCTTTCGCCTTGCGCTGCTGAGCGCGGCACTCACGGCCACCTTGGCCCAGGCCCAGTCCGAACGTACCGACGCCAACTCCCTGAAAAGCCGCGCCGAAGGCCATGTGCGCCAATTCCCTGGCCTCAGCCTGCACGGCAATGAGCACAGCTACAGCGTGCGCGACATCGTCGTCGACAGCGACGGCGGCAGCCATGTGCGCCTGGACCGCAGCGTGGCGGGCCTGCGCGTCATCGGCGGCGACCTGATCGTGCAGACCGACCGTTTCGGCACCTTGCGCGCCATGCACCACAACCTGCGCTGGCGCCTGGACATCGACACCAAACCCGCGCTGAATGGCCCGCGCGCCGCGATGGCCGCGCTGCGCACGATGGAGGGCGATGCCGGCAAGCCTGAACTCGTCATCTATGCCCGCGACCAGGCGCCCACCCTGGCTTGGGACGTGCCTGTGTCTGGCGAGAGCGCCGATGGCACGCCGTTCGAGAAGCATGTGATCGTCGACGCTGCTGATGGCCGCCAACTCGACGCCTGGGACGACATCCACACCGCGGCCGCCAACGGCACGGGCAAGACGCTGTACAGCGGCAACGTGGCGCTGACGACCAACAGCATCAGCGGCGGCTACGAGCTGCGCGACCCCAGTCGCGGCGGCACCTACACGATCAATCTGAGCAACCGCAAGAGCGGCGGCAGCGTCATGACCGACGCCGACAACACCTGGGGCAACAACGCGACCAGCGACGCCGCCAGTGCCGGGGCCGACGCCCAGTACGGCACGGCCATGACCTGGGATTACTACAAGAACGTGCATGGCCGCAACGGCATCGCCAATGACGGCAAGGGCGCCTACAACCGTGTCCACTACGGCCGCAGCTATGCCAATGCCTATTGGTCGGACTCGTGCTTCTGCATGACCTATGGCGATGGCGACGGCACGAGCATCAAGCCGCTGGTGTCCCTGGACGTGGCCGGCCACGAGATGAGCCATGGCGTCACCAGCCGCACGGCCAACCTGACCTACTCCGGTGAGTCCGGTGGCCTCAACGAGGCGACCTCCGACATCTTCGGCACCATGGTCGAGTTCTACGCCGGCAACGCCACCGATGCGGGCGACTACCTGATCGGCGAGAAGATCATGATTGGCGGCGGCTCGCTGCGCAGCATGGTCAAGCCCAGCGTCGATGGCGCTTCGGCCGACTGCTGGTACTCCGGCGTGGGCAACCTCAATGTGCACTACAGCTCGGGCGTGGCCAACCACTTCTTCTTCCTGCTGGCCGAGGGCACCAACAGCAGCTACGGCAAGAGCCCGACCTGCGTGGCCGGCAACACGCGCGTCGCCACCGGCACGGGCACGCTGGCCGGCATCGGCCGGGACAAGGCCGCCAAGATCTGGTACCGGGCGCTGACGACGAAGTTCACGTCGTCCACCACCTATGCCGGCGCACGCAGCGGCACCATCGCGGCCGCCAACGAGCTCTATGGCAGCGGCAGTGCCGAGGCGACCGCAGTGGCTGCCACCTGGAGCGCCGTCGGCCGCAACTAAGGCGCTTCTCGGTCTTCAGACGGGGCACCTGCGGGTGCCCTTTTTCGTTGCGTGTAACTGGCCTTGCGGCCGCGCGCGGGGTACCAGACCTCACGCTCCACCCAATGGGCCAGCCGGCCGGCACGGTCGCCGCGTTGCTCGCGCAGCCAGGCCAGCGCGGCCTCGTCGAGCACATAGACGCCATCGCCCTCCTCGCGCAATGCATCGGGCTGGCGGCGACGGATCGAGGCCACCGGCATCGCCCCGCCCAAGGCCGTGGCGAGGTCGGCCAGCGCGATCCAGCGCTGCCGCTCGATGTCGTCGTCCAGCACGCGGACGCGGTGGCCCTTGAACTGGTAGAAGCGGCCCTGCACCGGCCGGAAGGCCAGGTGGCGCAGCGCACGGCCCAGTGTTTCGCCGAGTGCGATGAGGTCGCCGGAGAAGGCGCGCGCCCACAGCATCAGCGCGAGCAGCAGGCCGGTCCAGCCCGAGAACCACCACAGCGGCACGGACACCGCCGTGCAGACGACGAAGCGCAGCAGCAGGCTGCGCCACCAGTGGTGCTTCTCGTGGTCCTCGGCGTCGAAACCGGCGCCGCCGCCGCGCGGCATGGTCAGAACTTCAGCGTCTTCACGCCCTCGGCGCCGCCGAGCAGGCAGACCTGGGCCTTGTGGCGCGCGAACACGCCGACGGTGACGACGCCGGGCCATTGGCTGACCTCGGCCTCGAAGGCCAGCGGGTCGGCGATGGCCAGGCCCGTCACGTCGAGGATGTGGCCGCCGTTGTCGGTGACGACACCGGCACGCAGCCGCGCCGCGCCACCGAGCTTGGCAAAGCGCCGCGTCAGCTGGGCCGCGGCCATGGGGATGATCTCGACGGGCAGCGGGAACTTGCCCAGGGTCTGGACGAGCTTGGATTCGTCGGCGATGCAGACGAACTGGTCGGCCAGGTCGGCGACGATCTTCTCGCGCGTCAGCGCGGCGCCGCCGCCCTTGACCATGAAGCCGCGGCCGTCGATCTCGTCGGCACCGTCGATGTAGACGGCCAGGCGCTCCACCTCGGTTGCGTCCAGCACCTTGATGCCATGCCTGAGGAGGCGCTGCGTCGAACGCTCCGAACTGGAGACGGCACCGGGAATGGCGATGCCGCTGGCCGCAAGAGCATCGATGAAGCAATCCACCGTGGAGCCGGTGCCGACGCCGAGGATCTGGCCGGCGGGGACATAGTCCAGGGCCGCGCGGCCGACGAGTTGCTTGAGCTGGTCTTGATTCATGGGCCAGCATTGTCCGGGATAGCCGCGGCGGACCGCGACCATCCCGGCCAGGCTTACTTCATCGTGACGCGCTTGGCCGCCGAATCGACGGCCAGCTGGCTCTTGCCATCCAGGGACGTGAAGCGGTACTCGACCACGTCACCCTTCTTCAGGCCACCGACCGTGTAGCGGCTGGCCGAGCCGTCCTGGCGCATCCGCACGGTCTGGGTTTCGCCGCCGTTGACCGTGTAGTGCACGTCCACCCAACCCGTCGCCGTCGCGGCGAGTTCGAGGGTGCTGGCACCGGTTTGCGCCGAGGCCGTCGGCACCGCCGTCGTCTTGGCCATCATCGGTGCGCTGACCGCCAGCGGGGCCACGCCGGCCACGCCCGAGTCCCAGATGATGTCGTCGAAGGCCATCTGGAAAGGTGCGCCCGGGTTGGAGCCGTCCACGCTGAGGAACTCGAACAGCGAGTTCATGGACTGCAGCGCGACCAGCGGGCCGGCGATCTCGGCCACCGGGATGGTGGCCGTGCCCCACTCGCCGTTGCGCACCAGGCCATAGGCGGTGGTGTTGGCGGGGAAGGTCACCCAGCTGTGGTTGGTGTAGGTGTCCAGGATGCCGATCTTGAACGCGACGTTGGCGGGCGCCTTGATCTTCAGCTTGATGTTGCCGCCGCGGAAACCGCTCATGTCGTGCGCCTGGCGCGACTGGACGGCGCCGCCGAACCACTGCCCCGGTGCGAAGTAGTTCAAGGCCAGCACGTTGGACCCTTCGAACGGCGGGATGTTGCCGCCGCTCATGGAGCCGTTGTTCCAGATGAAGAAGTCCGCCGACGTGCCGAGCGCCTGGCCGTTGGTGACCGGCGTGTTGTCGGTGAACACACCGAACTTGCCGGCTTCCGGCGTGATGCCGACGCCCAGCTTCACCTCACCCTTGCCATCCAGTTCGTAGACGCGCACGTAGTCGACGTACATCGTGGCTGGCAGCGGCGCGGTGATCTGCGCCGGCGTGGCCGCAGGCGTGAAGTTGCCGCCCACGGCCATGTTCATCAGCAGGTAGAACGGCTCCTGCAGCGCGGGYGACCCCACCGTGGAGATGGGCGCCTTGTACATGTCCAGCTCACGGCCGTTGTCCACCAGCGTGAAGCGGATCTGCGTGTCGGTCCAATACAGGCGGTACAGCACGAAGCGGTTGGCCAGCGAGCGCGTGGGCGTGACCCAGTTCTTGGTCTGCCAGGCGGTGGATGCGGCGCAGCTCTCGTTGCCGGGCACGCAGGCGGCCTGGTTGAAGGTGATGACGTTGGCGCCAACGAACTGGTCCGGTGACACGGCGGGCAGGCCCGCGGGCTGGCGGCCGCCCTGCTCCATGATGTCGATCTCGCCCTTGCGCGGCCAGGCCTGCGGGCTGGTGCCCAGCAGCCACAGCGCCGGCCACAGGCCCACGCCGACCGAGGGCGTGGCCGCGCGGATTTCGATCATCCCGTACTTGACCTGCACCTTGCCGGCCGAATCGAGCTTGCCGGAGGTGAACTGGTTGCTGCCCATCACCTCGCGCTTGGCGGTGATGGCCAGGGCCCGCGTGGCGGGCTCGAAAGGCACGCTGACGATGCTGAGGTTGTTGGGGCGGTAGTACTCCAGCTCCTGGTTGCCGTAGCCGCACAGGCCGATCTGGCAGCCGTTGCCGTCATAGGTCGACCAGAGCGTGCTGTCGAGGCTGGCACCGTTGAATTCCTCGGACCAGAGCAGCTTGCCGATGACGGGGCTGGTGACGCTGGCGGAGGCAAAGGCGCTGGCGGCCAGCAACAGGCCGCCGATGAGAGTTTGGCGATTCATGGCGTTCATCCTTGGGCGTTGGACTTGCGACGAGCAACGGCAGCGAGCAATAGCCCGCCCGCGAACATCAGGCCGTAGGTCGAAGGCTCGGGTACGGCGCTGGTGACGGTGATGCGGGTGGCCGGTGCGCCGGTGAAGCCCGTGTTGATCGCCTGCCAGTTGCCGGACGACGAGAAGGCCCAGGCGGCGCTGGGCGTGTCGGTGCCGCTCTGCCATTGACCGGCGAAGCCGGCATCGGCCTGGGTCAGCAGCCAGTAGCTGCCGGCGGCCAGGTTCCAGCCGGTGGGCGTCAGTGGCGTGTTGGCCCAGGGGTCGGTCAGATGGGTGCTGTAGAGCCAGCTGTTGCCGCTGGGCACGGCACCCGAACGGGCCATGATGCCCACGGTGACGCCACCCACGCCGTCGATGGACGTGAGGATGGACTGGATGGTGGTGGCGCTGCCGATGTCAAAGGCGACGGCGAGGTTCTGGCCCTGGCCCAGCAGCGAGGCCCAGCCGCTGACGTCATCGCCGGGGCCATAGGTGTCGATGACGACGGTGCCGGCGGCGCCGGCATGGGCGGCCAGGCCGCACAGCAGCAGGGACGCGGCGATTTTGGAGAGGGTGTGAATATTGGATTGCATGGCTTGTCTCCTCGGGTTCAGGCGCGACGGCGGCGGGCGATGGCGCCGACGGTGGCCAGGCCGGCCAGCAGCAATGCGTAGCTGCCGGGCTCGGGCACGGCGGTGGTCTGCAGCGCGAACTGCAGGTCGTCAACGAGGACGGCATTCGGGCGGCCATCCAGGATCGGGCCGACGGCCGTGCCGATCTCGATGAAGACCGCCGTCGTGCCGACCGGAATGGCGCTGGCCTGGAAGCTGATCTGCGTCCAGCTGCCGGTGTTGAGCTGGCTCTGGAACTGCTTGTCCAGGGCCGTGCCGAGGATGCCGCCGGCGCCCATATAGCGCAGCGTGACGAAGGCGTTGCCGGTGACGCTGGCGTCGCCCTTGGCCCAGAAGCTCAGCCAGGGCGTGTCACCCACATTGGCGGCGCCGAGCGCCGGCATGCCGCCATGGCCGACCGAGTCCTGCAGCGCGATGGAGGCATCGAAGCCGCCCGGGGCGCTCAGCAGCAGCGCAAAGCTGCCGGAGTGGGCGTCGCTGGACAGCTTGGCCGGGCTGCCGGTGGCGGCCGTGAGCCAGCCGGCTGCCAGTTGGCCCGGGCCGCCGGCGGCCTCGAAACCGCCATTGGCGAAGGCATTGGTCGTGGCCGCGCTGGCGGCGCCGGCGAGCATGAGCGTGGCCATCGCCACGCAGGTCTTCAGGTTCAGCATGTTGTCGTCTCCATGGTTTTGACGGGGAAATAGAAAATCCCGGAACGTGGCGACGACGAACTGCTGCCGGTCGCCGAAAGTGAAAGCGCTTTCTGAAAGCGCTTTCAACAAACGGCGCGACCATAGGGGGCTGACCGGAAGCTGTCAATGCGGAGTCCCCTGTCCCGGCCGGGGCCTGTTAACACTACGGCAATGGGTCGCGAAGGCCCTCCGCCAGGGGCCAATCAAGGCGCAGCGCGCCGCCCGCACTCGCGTGCGGGCCAGCGATGCAACGCCGAGTGGCCCCTGGCGACGGGCCTTCCCGAAGGGTTGTCGCCAAAAAAAGCCGCGCGTGGCGTTGCAAATGCTCGCCGGGTGTCCAACCCGGCTCCGCTTTGCGCCTTACTCGCGGCCTTTTTGGCGACAACGCGACCCGTTGCCGTAGCGTCAACAGGCCCTCAGAGACAGACGCGTCAGGCGGAATAGAACTTGCCGTGGAAGCCGTAGGGCACGGCGTAGGGCAGCCAGGCGCGGGCCAGCGGGCCGTCGGCCAGGCGCATCGCGTCGAAGACGCTCAGGAAACTGCGCCGGCGCTTGACGTCATAGCCCATGCCGACCAGCCAGCCCTCGCCTTCCCGCGTGCTGCCGGGCCTGGGCACCAGCACATGCTCCTCGACGACGGTGTCGTTGCCAAAGCTGAAGCGCTCGCGCGCGCCGCTGTCGATGTCCAGCCGCATCAGCCCGTTGAAGCCCCAGCGCGTACCGGTGTCGACGGCCGTCGGGTACCAGACGAAACGGTGCCGCTGGGCCACGACGCGCGGGTCGACGACGGGGAACTCGACGGCCTCGTCGCGTGCGGCCAGCCGCAGCCGGCCGGCCTGCAGGTCGATCTCCAGCACGCGCGGCGTGGACACCTCGCGGCCCGTGCGCTGGCCGCGCATCATCTGCTCGGCACTGGCATTGAACTCCGGCAGCGGCACGCCCTGCACATAGTCCAGCCGCAGCAGGCGGCCGTCGTCCCAGGCATTGCCGAAATGGAAGACATGGCAGGCCGGCATCTCGAAGACGCGGCGGCGCGAGAAGTCGGCCTTGTCGACGACGAGCACGCGGGTGGGCTGGTCGGCACCCCAGCGCATGGCGCCGAGCATGGACTGGCCGGCGCGCACGGCGGCGATGTCCAGCTTGATGGGTGCAAGCAGGAAGACGAGGTGGTGCTGGGAGACGGCGAAGTCGTGCAGCATGGCCGGGGCGTCGATGTCGTCCAGCAGCGCATGGCGGCGCACGCTGCCGTCGGCATCGATCTGGTAGAGGGCCAGGCGGCCATTGGCGGTGCCGAAGTTCCACACCGTGCCGTCGGGCTCGACCTTGGGGTGGGCCGAGAAGGGCATGCCGCGCAGCTCGGGCGCCCAGGTCTTGACGCCACGCGTGGTCAGCGTCGCCGGGTCCAGCTCGTAGGCGCTGCCGCCCTCCCACAAGGCGTAGAGGTGGTCGCCCTGCAGCAGCACGCTGGTGTTGGCCGCATTGACGCTGTCGGGGCCACGCACCGGCAGCTCGGCCTTGATGGCCGTGCCGAAGGCGGGCAGCAGGAAGCGGCCGGCCTGCTGCTCGGCGCGGAACTTGTCGGTCTGGACAAAGCGGGCGCGGTGGCTGGCGCGGCCATCCTGCAGTTGCCAGGACTGCACGAGACCGTCGCCGTCGAACCAATGGCTGTAGCGCTGGCCGGCCCGTTGCATCAGGCCGGGGCCGTTGCGGAAATAGCGGCCGCGCAGCGCAGCCGGCAGGCGGCCTTCGATGACGGCATGTCCATCGAGGCTCTCGCCGCTCAGGCCGCGCAGCGGCTCGAGTTCTGGCGCGCCAGCCGCGAAGCCCTCGGCCGGCAGGCCCAGGGCCAGCAACTCGGGGCTGAGGCCGCCGGCCAGCAGCGCGGCAAGAAGGGAACGGCGGGTCGTGCTCATGGCCGCCTCCGCTCAGTTCAGCTTGACCTTGACCGGCACGCCGGCCACCGGCATCACGACGGCCTGCTCGAACTGCGGCGGGCCGAAGTTGCCGGCCGCGTTGTTGGAAAAGCCGAAGGGCTCGACCGGGATGCCCATGGCATTCATGTCCAGGCGACCGTTGGCATTGGCGTCCTGGAAAAGGCTGATGGCGAGCGGGCCGTCGGGCAGGCCCTTGAGCACGACGCTGAACTTGCCGTTGGCGGCGGCGTTGAGGTTGAAGCGGTGGCCAGATTGAGGTTGACGCAACCAGCCGGCGGGTTCGGTAAAGACGGCCACCATCAGCGAGGCGCCCTGCAGGCGGCTGGTGTCCAGGCCCTCGACCTCGAGGGTGATGTCGGCCGCCTGGCTGCACAAAGGCAGCAGGGCAAACAGGGCGGCGGCAAGGGCTTGTCGTTTCATCGCGGTCTCCAGCATTCAGCGGTTGGGATGGCTGAATGATGGGAACCGCCCCGCCGCGGCGCGAGCGCGCTGCGACGGGTGGGCGCCGGGCGGCGCGAGCGGATTTAACCTCGACGCGTACGGACGGCCGCAGCCAGTTCGCGCAACAGCGGCTCGGTCTGGCTCCAGCCCAGGCAGGCGTCGGTGATGGACACGCCGGGCTTCAGGTCGGCCTTGGTCTGGCCCTCGGCCAGGTCCTGGCGGCCGGGCTGCAGATGGCTTTCGATCATGACGCCGGTGATGCGCGCGTCGCCGCCCGCGATCTGACCCGCGACGTCACGGCCGACGTCGACCTGGCGCTCGTACTTCTTGCTCGAGTTGGCGTGCGAGAAGTCGATCATGACCTGCTCGCGCAGGCCCGAGGTCTTCAGCGCATCGCAGGCCGCATTGACCGACGCCGCGTCGTAGTTGGGCGACTTGCCGCCGCGCAGGATCACGTGGCAGTCCTGGTTGCCGCGGGTCTCGAAGATGGCAGCCGTGCCCATCTTGGTCATGCCCATGAAGGCATGGGCGCTGCTGGCGGCCAGCACGGCGTCGCTGGCGACCTTGATGCCGCCGTCGGTGCCGTTCTTGAAGCCGACCGGACAGGAGAGGCCCGAGGCCAGCTGGCGGTGGCTCTGGCTCTCGGTCGTGCGCGCGCCGATGGCGCCCCAGGCGATCAGGTCGGAGATGTACTGCGGCGACAGCAGGTCCAGGAACTCGGTGCCGGCCGGCAGGCCCAGGCCGTTGACGTCCAGCAGCAGCTGGCGGGCCAGGCGCAGGCCCTCGTTCATGTGGAAGCTGCCGTCCAGGCGCGGGTCGTTGATGTAGCCCTTCCAGCCCACCGTCGTGCGCGGCTTTTCGAAGTAGACGCGCATGACGATCAGCAGGTCGCTGCTCAGCTCCTCGCGCGCCGTCTTCAGCAGGCGGGCGTAGTCCATCGCCTGGTCGTGGTCGTGGATGGAACAGGGGCCGACGATGACGAGCAGGCGGTCGTCCTGGCCGTGCAGGATGGCGCTGATCTCCTGGCGGGCCCGCTCGACCAGCTCCAGCGTCGCATCGGGGATGGCCAGTTCTTCGAGCAGCAGGGCCGGGCTGATCAGCGCGCGGACGGCGCCGATGCGGGTGTCGTCGGTGCGCGTGGTGTCGCGGGTCTCGTCGCGGGAGCCGGCTTCGCGGTCGTGGTGGGGATCGTCGAGAGGTTTCATATACGGGCTCCAGAGAAGCCCGCTATTTTCACCGCTTGGCGGCGGCGAAGCACACGGCCAGCGCAGAGAGCCCAAAACCGGCGATGGCCAGGGGCTCCAGCCGCTCGCCGAGCAGCACGAAACCCATCAGCGCTGACACGCCCGGGATCAGGAAGAAGAGGCGCGCGACCTGCCCCGCCTGGCCGCGGCGGATCATGATGAACATCAGGCTGAAGGCGCCGATGGAGTTGACCAGGCCCAGCCACAGCCAGGAGCCGATCAGCTCGGGCGCCCAGTCGATGGCGAAATGCTCGGTCGGCCAGGCCACAGCGGCCACGGCCAGGGCGGACACGGCCATCTGCACGCCGGCGCCGCTGCGCAGGTCCATGTGGGCGCAGAAGCGCTTCTGGTAGAGCGTGCCGGCGACGAGGCCCAGCAGGCCCAGGCCGGCCACGGCATAGGCCGTCCAGGCGCCGTTCAGCGGCTTGTCGGCGATGACCAGGGCCACACCGACCAGGCCGCCGAGAAGGGCCAGCATCTGCCGCGAGCCAATGCGCTCAGCCAGCCACAGATGGGCCCCCAGGGCGGTGGCCAGCGGCATCAGGCCGATCAGCAGGCCGGCGACGCCGGCGCTCAGGCCCCATTGCAGCGCGAAGTAGATGCAGGAGAAGTGCAGCACCTGCATCAGCAGGCCGACAACGGCGAGATGCGCCCAGCCGCGGGCGCGGTGCGGCMAGGGCGCGCCGGTGGTGGCAGCGACCGCCAGCAGCACGACGGCGGCGAGGCCGAAACGCAGTGTCAGCAAGGTCAGCGGCCCGGTGTGCGGCAAGGCCAGCTTGCCGGCCACATAGCCGCTGCTCCACAGCAGGATGAAGAGCAACGGCAGGCTGGACGCGGCGGCGGCGCCGAGCAGACGGTCGAATGCGCTGGGCCGGAAGGACCGGGCCGCGCAAGCTGACAGGGTGGTGGTGGACATGGTGGCGACTCCTTGAAGAGACATGTCTGCACTCTAGAAATCAATCAATCGAGACACAATCCATCTGAAAATAGATTCAGAGTTTCCAAACGGAGCACAGTCACCATGGGCCGCCTTGAAGACCTGCAAGCCTTCGCCCGCGTCGTCGACGCCAAGGGCTTCTCCGGCGCCGCCCGCCTGCTGGGCACGACCAAGTCGGCCGTCAGCAAGCAGGTGGTGAGGCTGGAGGACCAGCTCGGCACGCGGCTGCTGCACCGCACGACGCGCAGCGTCAGCCCCACGGCCGAGGGGCGCAGCGTCTACGGGCGCGCGCTGAGGTTGCTGGACGAGTCACTCGCCTTGGAGACCGAACTCGCCGGTCGCCGCGACGAGCCGCGCGGCGTGCTGCGGCTGTCGGTGTCCACGGCCTTCGGCAATCTGCAGTTCACGGCGCTGATGGCCGAGTTCTGCGCCCGGCATCCGCAGATCGATGTCGTGCTGGGCCTGAACGACCGCTACGTCGACCTGGCCGAGGAAGGTTTTGACGTGGTGCTGCGGCTGACGCACAAGCCGTCGGACGGCCTGGTGGCGCGGCGGCTGGCGGCGATCCGCTTTGTCCTCTGCGCGGCGCCGGCCTATCTCGAGGCCCATGGCGCGCCTCAGGCAGTCGACGACATCGCCGGCCACCGCTGCCTGCGCTTCGGCTATCTGCAGTCGCCCGATCGCTGGCGCTTCCGACACGCTGAAAGCGGTGAGGCCGAGGTCGAGACCCGCGGCGCACTGCGCTTCGAAAGCGGCTTGACGGCCAACAGCAGCGAGTCGCTGCGCGTCGCGGCGCTGGCCGGCCTGGGCCTGGCCGTGCTGCCCACCTATGCCGTCGGCGCCGACCTGCGCGCCGGGCGGCTCCAGGCCGTGCTGCCGGACTGGCAGCCGGTCGGCGGCCTGGCGGACGCCAACACCCTCTACGCCGTCTACCTGCCCAGCCGCCACCCGGCGCCCAAGGTGCGGGCGTTGATCGACTTCATGCTGGAGAAGATGGGCGATGTGCCGCCCTGGGACCGGGAGAACTAACCGATTTTTTCACCGCAGCCTTGGCAGAAACGCGCGTCTGGCAGGTTGCGCGCCCCGCAGTGCCGGCAGAACAGCTGCTGCGCCGGCGCTTCGGCGCTGCTGGGCGAGGCCAGCAGGCTGGCTGCCTCGCCTGGCAGAGCCGGTGCACCCACGGCGCCCGTGAGCGCCCGTTCCGTCTGCGCCAGCGCGGCGATGCGGTTCATATCCTCGGCGCTGTTGGGCGCCACCAGGCTGGCACGGCTGCGGCCGAAATCGCTCAGGTGCTGGCCCAGTTCCTTCGCCTCGGCATCGGTGGAGAACATCGCGGTGATCTGGCGCGAGCCGTCCTTGCCGAACACGACGGACTCGATCCGCGCACGCCAGACGCGCAAGGTCATTGCTTCGGTGCGCACGATCTGGTTGCTCGTCTGTACCCGGGCCGTGAGCTGGTTTCCAGTGCCGACGCTGGCGGTCTGGTAGGTGCCTTCCATCTCGACCCAGGTCATGACGGACTGGAAGTCGAAACGCCCCCACAGCTGCGCGGACGAACGCAGGCAGAAGCCTGCGACCACCAGGAAGATGGTCGACGCGCCAAGCAACTGCAGTGGCAGCTCCTGCCCCTGCAACGCGCGCTGGGCGACCAGACAACCACAAACGCTGGCCGCGAGCGTCAGCACTGTCGCGTAGAGGTCGAGGGCGGCAAGGAAGCGGTGGCGTTCCGATCCCAGGGCCTGCAGAACCGACGCCGGCACCATGTTCGGCATCGGAATGGGCTGCGATTCCTCCAGCAGCTCGCCGCTGAACGCGCCCGAATGCAGCTCGGGCTGGATGCTTGGCACGGCGCGCGCGTAGCGGCGATTGGGGATGCGCTCCGTCCACTGCTCCTGCATGCGGCGTTCAAGCTCATCCAGCAGCAGGCCCGGCGGTACGTTCAGCGACAGGCGCAGTTGCTCCGAACTCGTCTGCGTGGGCGGCGGTGGCGCGATCTGGTTGAGCGAGGCCAGCAGCAGCAGCGCCGAGGCCACCGTGCCCGAGATCAGCAGCATGAAGGTCTGCGGCGCCAGCGAGAACGGCAGCGCCGGCAGCCCCTTGCTGACAACACTCACGACGGCAGGCCCGATCACCGCTGCCACGATCAACAGCACGAGCGTGCGGGTGCTGAGTTCGGCCCGCCCTCCACCCAGGAAGGGGCGCAGCAGAAAGACCAGCCCGAAGGCGAAGTAGGCCGCCGACAGCAGCGGCCGACTGGCCTCGGTCCCGAAGACGCCCCAGGCCAGCACGAAGCTGAGCGAGGCCGCCACCATCGCACACACGTTGAAGAAGGCACTTCGAGCCTGGCTCTGCACGGGCAAGGGCGCCGTGATGAGCTTGGGCACCCAGTGGTACAGCACCCCATCGATGGCACCCGACGGCTCCGGATAGGTCAGCGCGCCCTCCCGCAAGAGGCGCTTGATCTCATCCGCCGCGGGCGAGTTGCCGCTGGCCGCCTGTGGAATGTCCGGCGCCAGGGAATGCGGCCGGCCGCGGCCGAAGAAAAAGCGCAGCCGCTTGGCCGCCACACCCGAAGCCAGCACGCCAACGAACAGCAAGGCGATGCCAATGCCCAGTGGGATGGGCGCCAGCGTGTGTCTGGCAGCCACCAGCACGTACAGCCCCGCCAGGACGAGCACCGTGCTGGACGCCAGCAACAGACGGTTCTGAACCTTGTAGGGGTTGGGTAGCTCCAGCGTGGCGCCGGCCGAGCTGTAGTCGTAGCTCAAGTGGAGCTCCTTGTTTGAAGTGATCCGCGGGACCGGCAAGCCATGGCACACGACACCGCCGGTAGCGCGCCAGCGTAATGCACTTGGGCCAACTCGCCGGCAGCGGCTGAGAGAATCGCGGGCTATGCCGCTGATCCCCTACGCCCTCACCCGCCCCTTCCTGTTCGGCCTGGACCCCGAACACGCCCACGAGCTGACGCTGAACAGCATCGCCAAGCTGCAGAACACGCCGGCGCAACTGCTGTGGTGCGGCGAACGCATCAGCGACCCGGTGACGATCGCCGGCCTGCGTTTCCCGAATCGCATCGGCCTGGCTGCCGGCCTGGACAAGAACGGCCGCTGCATCGACGGCCTGGGCGCCATGGGCTTCGGCTTCATCGAGGTCGGCACCGTGACGCCCAAGGGCCAGCCCGGCAACGACAAGCCGCGCATGTTCCGCCTGCCCGAGGCGAATGCGTTGATCAACCGCCTGGGCTTCAACAACGAGGGCCTGGCCAGCTTCATCGCCAACGTGAAGCGCGCCCACAGCTTCCGCAAGGCCGGCGGCATCCTCGGCCTGAACATCGGCAAGAACGCCGCGACGCCCATCGAGAACGCGGCCGACGACTATCTGCTCGGTCTGGAGGGCGTGCACCCGCATGCCGACTACATCACCGTCAACATCTCCAGCCCCAACACCAAGAACCTGCGCGCACTGCAGAGCGATGAAGCCCTGGACGCCTTGCTGGGTACCTTGCAGGAACGCAAGCAGCGACTGGACACGCAGAGCAGCCGGCGCGTGCCGATGTTCGTCAAGATCGCGCCCGACCTCGAAGAAGACCAGGTCGGCGTCATCGCTCAGACGCTGAAGGCCAACGGCATCGACGGCGTCATCGCGACCAACACGACGATTGCGCGCGACAAGGTCCAGGGCCTGGCGCACGCGAACGAGATGGGGGGCCTGTCCGGCGCGCCGGTCTTCGAGGCCAGCAACCGCGTCATCCGCCTGCTGCGCGCGGCCTTGCCGGCCGGCTATCCCATCATCGGCGTCGGCGGCGTGCTGAGCGGGGCCGATGCCCGCGCCAAAGTCGCCGCCGGCGCCGACCTTGTGCAGGTCTACACCGGCCTCATCTACAAGGGCCCGGCCCTCGTCAGCGAATGCGCGAGGGCCCTGGCCCAACGCTGAGTCCACTGCCATGCGCCTCGCCGCCCTTGCCCTGTGTACCGCGCTGCTGAGCGGCTGCGCGACGCCGGACCGTGATGCGCGGCTGCAACCCGGCGTCAGCACGCAAGCGGATGTCGTCGCGATCTATGGCCAGGCCGGACGCGTCTGGCCCGAGACCGATGGCGGCCGCACGCTCGAGTATTCGAGCCAGCCCATGGGCCAGCACAACTACAGAGTGCGCCTCGCGGCCGATGGCCGACTGGTTGGCGTCGAGGACGGCCTCTCACCCGCGGGGCGTGCCCGTATCGAGCCCGGCATGACGCCTGAGCAGGTCAGCCGCCTGCTCGGACGCGAACGCACACGGGTGTTCTTCCGCCTCAGCGGCGAGGACGTCTGGGACTGGACCATTGAACCCGACCAGACCGGCTACGGCATGCGCTTCAACGTCCATTTCAAGGACGGCGTCGTCGTACGCACGACGCAGAGCATGGTGTTTCCGAGCCGGCTCTTTCCTGGCTTCGACGACTGAGCATGAAAAAGCCCTGGCGGCGCAAGGCTGCCAGGGCTGTAGCGCTGGACCGACCGCCGGCACGCCCGCGAAGGGCGCGCTGGCAGTCCGTTCATGATCAGTCGCGGCGGCGGCGCGAGGCGAGGAAGCCGATGATGCCCAGACCCGCGCCCAGCAGGGCATAGGTCTCGGGTTCAGGCACCGGAGCCGCCGTGGCAGCCGAGCTGATCACGTAGCTGGCACCGCCCGGGGCGCCGCCGAGTACCGAGTAGTAATAGCTGCCGGAGGCCAGGGACACCGTATGCACGGCGGGCGTGCCACTGAATGTCCAGGCGCCGATGCCGACGTCGTCTCCCGTGCCCTTCAGACCATCGGAACCGAAGGAATACAGGCTGTAGGCACCGCCGACGACGGTACCGAAGGACACGACACTGCTCGCGACGCTGGACTGTGAACCCAGCCAGAACGAGAAGGTGTCGAAGATTGCTCCGCCGGCGGTACTGCCAACGCCAACTTCGAGCAGGTCATGTGTGCCCCAGTTGGTGTCGGCAGCGTGGCTGCTGAGCGCGGTTAGCGCCACCACCGAGGCGGCGGCTAGGGTTTTCAACTTCATTGCGTAGCTCCTGACTTTGACGGTCAAGCACAACCGCCGGAAATCATTGTGCAGTGCAGCGAAGTTTCGCCAAGACATTGGCACCCCACGGGCTAGGGAGGCCGCGCAGCTATCTTGTAGCAGGATGTAAACGATTCACCAGGGTCTGTCAGATGTGCACCAAGTCACGTCGCCCTGACACCATTGTCGAGCGCATGCACCTCATTCGCTCGTCAGGCGCGCCACCTTCTGCAGGCCATCCACGGCCTTGCCCTTGCGGGCGCGTTTGCCTGCGTGGGCCGCGAGAGACTGGTTCCTCAACAGCTCCTCGCGCGGCTTGCCGCCACGGCCGCTGCCGAGCACGCGCAGCTGGGTCGTGAAGCAGGCGACGGACGCGACGCTGTCCTTGGCCTCAAGGTCCATCAGCATCAGGCCCTTGCCGCCCTTGGGCTGGTGCTTGAGTTCATCCAGAGGGAAGCTCAGCAGGCGGCCCTCGGCGCTCAGCACACCCAACTGCAACGCAACAGCGTCGTTGGGCACGGCGGCCAGCAGCGGCGCTTCGCCATCGTCCAGCGCCAGGAAGGTCTTGCCGGCCTTCTGGCGGCCGACGAGATCGCCGAGTTGGGCAATGAGGCCGTAGCCTGTCGAGCCGGCGAACACCAGGCGCTGCGTGGGCGCCCCGGCAACATAGTGAGCGATCTGGCTGCCGGTCTCCAGCTCGATCATCGTCGTGATGGGCTGGCCGTCGCCGCGGCCACCCGGCAGCGTCGACACCGGCACCGAGTAGACCCGGCCATTGCTGCCGACCACGATGAGGGGGTCGACGCTGCGGCAGCGGAACGCGCCCCACAGCGCATCGCCGGCCTTGAAGGTCTGGGCGGCGACATCAACCTCATGGCCCTTGAGCGCCCTCACCCAGCCCTTCTGGCTGACGATGACGGTGACGGGTTCGTCGACGATCTTGACCTCGGCGGTGACGCGCTTCTCGGCCTGGATCAGCGTGCGGCGGTCGTCGCCGTACTGCTTGGCGTCGGCCTCGATCTCCTTGATGACGGTGCGGCGCAGCGCGGCGGCCGAGCCGAGGATGTCTTCCAGCTTGGCGCGCTCGTCGCGCAGCTTGGCCAGCTCCTGCTCGATCTTGATCGCCTCCAGCCGGGCGAGCTGGCGCAGGCGGATTTCGAGGATGTCCTCGGCCTGGCGGTCACTGAGCTTGAAGTGGGCGATCAGCGCCGCCTTGGGCTCATCCGACTCGCGAATGATGCGGATGACCTCATCGATGTTCAGCAGCACTAGCTGCCGGCCTTCGAGCACATGGATGCGGTCGTTGACGTGGGCCAGGCGGTGCTCGGTGCGGCGGCGCACCGTCGTCTGGCGGAAGCCCACCCATTCGGCCAGCATCTCGCGCAGGCTTTTCTGCGTCGGCCGGCCATCGGCGCCGATCATGGTCAGGTTGACCGACGCGCTGCTTTCCAGGCTGGTGTGGGCCAGCAGCGTGTTGATGAGGTCCTGCTGCTCGACGGTGCGGCTCTTGGGCTCGAAGACGATGCGCACGGCCGCGTCCTTGCTGGACTCGTCGCGCACGCCGTCCAGCACGGCCAGCAGGCCGGCCTTGAGCTGCAGCTGCTCGGCCGACAGCGTCTTCTTGCCGGCCTTGACCTTGGGGTTGGACAGCTCCTCGATCTCTTCCAGCACCTTCTGCGCGCTGGTGCCATGCGGCAGCTCGGTGACGACGAGCTGCCACTGGCCGCGCGCCAGGTCCTCGATCTTCCAGCGAGCTCGCACTTTCAGACTGCCGCGACCCGAGGTGTAGGCGGCGCGGATGTCCTCGGGTGCACTGATGAGCTGGCCGCCGCCCGGGAAGTCGGGGCCGGGAATCAGGTCGAAGAGAGTGTCGTCGCTGAGCTTGTCGTCCTTCAGCAGGGCCACCGCCGCCGCCGCGACTTCACGCAGGTTGTGGCTGGGGATCTCGGTGGCCAGGCCCACGGCGATGCCGCTGGCGCCGTTCAGCAGCACGAAGGGCAGGCGCGCCGGCAGCTCGATGGGCTCCTGCGTCGTGCCGTCGTAGTTGGCGCGGAAGTCCACCGTGCCTTCATCGATCTCGTCCAGCACCAGGCGCGCGATGGGGGCCAGGCGCGCTTCCGTGTAGCGCATCGCCGCAGCACCGTCGCCGTCGCGGCTGCCGAAGTTGCCGTGGCCGTCGATCAGCGGATAGCGCAGCGAGAAGTCCTGCGCCATGCGCACCAGGGCGTCGTAGACCGACTGGTCGCCGTGGGGGTGGAAGTTGCCCAGCACGTCGCCCACGACCTTGGCGCCCTTGACGGGCTTGGCGCCGGAGTTGCCGCTCCAGCCCAGGCCCAGGCGATGCATGGCGTAGAGGATGCGGCGCTGCACGGGCTTCTGGCCGTCGGAATACGACGGCAGCGCGCGGCCCTTGACAACGCTGAGCGCGTACTCGAGATAGGCCTGCTGGGCATAGGCGGCCAGCGTCAGCGCGTTGTCGTCACCACCGTCGGTGGGCGGGTTGAAATCGATGGGGGTCTGGGAACTCATGGATGCAAGGTCAAACGCTGAGCGCGGGCCGGCTGGCTCTGCTGCAGCAAGGCCCAGTACAACTCGAGGACGAGATGCACATGGGCCTGGGTTTCGTCGATATCGGGCACGCGGTTGCCGGCGCGGCGCACTGCACCTTCGCCAGCATTCCAGGCCGCCAGCGCCGCGTCGATGTGGCCGAAGCGGCGCAACAGGTCGGCCAGCATGCGGGCGCCGGTGTGGATGTTGATGCGGGGTTCAATCAGACGCGCGGCATCGGCCGGCGTCGCATAGCGGGAGGCCGTTTCGGGCGTGATCTGCATCAGGCCCAGCGCACCACGGGGCGACACGGCGCCACGCTGGTAGCCGGACTCGACGGCGATGATGGCCTTCAGCAGCTCGGCATCCACGCCATGCTGGGCGGCGGCCTCGCGCACCCAGGGCTGCACGGCCTTCACTTCGGGCGCGATGTCCAGCCAGTTGAGCAGGGCCAGGCCCGCGTCGGCCTTGCCGGGCACGCGCTGCATGCCCACGCTGCCCAGCACGGGCTTGTAGCGCGCGTCGATCTGCGTGGAGGCGAAATGGGCCATGCCGCTCGCGTCGACATAGCCCCAGAGGTCGGCTCGCGCGGGCAGGGCCAGCAGGAGCAGCAGCAGAGGCAGCAACGGCAGCCAGCGCGTCATGCCGCCTCCAGCCCGAGCGCGACGCGCGCTTGGTATTCGCGGTCCAGCAACGACATGACGATCAAGGAGTCATAGCCGTCGGCGCCATCGATGGCCACGCGCACGCTTTCGCGCAGGCGGCCTTCCTCGACAAAACCTTCGCTGCGATACAGCTCGAAGGCGCGTGTGTTCAGCGCCTTCACGTCGAGCCAGAAGCGGTGGGACTTGAGCTGCGTGAAAGCCATGGCCTTCAGCTGTCGCACGGCCGCCCGCCCCAGCCCGCGGCCCTTGGGCTGAAGTACCAGGCGCTTCAGCTCGACGGAACCATTCGGGTTGCGGCAGCCCTGCAGGATGACGAAGCCGATGCGTGTCAATTCATCGCCTTCTTCGAGGATGAAGTGGCGCGAATCGGGGAAGCGGATCGCCCCCTCGTGCTGCGTGCGCTCCCACGGCGTGATGAAGGGCAGGTTGGCACCGTCGCGCTCCAGCGACACGACCCAGTCGAGGTCGGACAGCATGGTCGGGCGCAGACGCAAGCTCATGCGCCTTCAAACCCTTGCAGCACGGCCACCACGTTGCGGCCGATGGCCTCGGTCGCATAGCCGCCTTCCTGGATGAAGAGCGTCGGCGCACCGAAAGCCGCCAGACGCTGACCCATGCGGCGAAACTCGGGCTCGTCCAGCTTGAAGTGCGAGATCGGGTCGCCGCCGTAGGTATCGACGCCCAGCGACACGATGAGCAGATCGGGCTGGTAGGGCGTCAGCCGTGCAAGCGCCGCGTCCAGTGCGGCGAACCAGTCGTCGTTGGCGACACCGACAGGCAGCGGGAAGTTGGCATTGAAGCCCACGCCCTCCCCCGCCCCGGTCTCGTCGGCATGGCCAAGGAAGAAGGGGTACTCGGTGCGCGGGTCGCCGTGGATGCTGGCGTAGAAGACGTCGGCACGGTCGTAGAAGATGGCCTGGGTGCCGTTGCCGTGGTGGTAGTCGACGTCCAGGATGGCGACGCGCGCCAGGCCCGCATCACGCGCGGCCTGGGCGGCCACGGCGGCGTTGTTGATGAAGCAGTAACCACCGAAGAAGTCGGCGCCGGCATGGTGGCCGGGCGGGCGGGTCAGCACATAGGCTGAGCGCTGGCCGGCCAGCACCAGGTCCAGACCGGTCAACGACGCCTGTGCGCCGCCATAGGCCGCGGCCCAGCTACCCGACGTCAACGGCGTGCCGCTGTCCATCGAATACAAGCCCATGCGAGCCGCAAAGCTTGCCGGCTCGACATCACTGCGCAGCGAGCGCACCGGCCAGACGGCCGGGAAGGCGTCACCCTCGCCCCCCGTCGCCAGCCACTCGGCATGGGCGCCCTGGATGAAGTCCAGATAGCGCTTGGCATGCACACGCTCCAACGGTGTACGGCCGTGGTCGACAGGCGCAAGCACATCGCCCAGGCCGGCGGCCTGCACGGCCTGCAGGATGTAGTCGGCCCGCGCCGGAATCTCGAACGCCGGCACCAGGCGGCCGCGGAAGAACTCATGCGTTGCCGCATGGGCCGCGTGGTTGGCGTTGTAGACGGTCTTCATCAGACGTCGATCTCCACGGCGTCGCCGTGCAGCTCCATCAGCTCGCGGCGCGAGGCGGCTTCGCCCTTGCCCATCAGCTTGTTGAAGGACTCCACCGTCGCGGCGAAATCGATCTGGCCGTACTCGACGCGCGACAGGCGGCGCGTGTCGGGGTTCAGCGTCGTGTCCCACAGCTGCTCGGCGTTCATCTCGCCCAGGCCCTTGAAGCGGCTGATGCTCCAACTGCCTTCGCGGGCGCCTTCCTTGCGCAGTTTGTCCAGCGTGGCGGTCAGTTCGCCCTCGTCCAGCGCATAGAGCTTGGCAGCGGGCTTCTTGCCGCGCGCCGGTGCGTCCACGCGGTACAGCGGCGGGCGGGCAACGAAGACATGGCCGGTCTCCACCAGCTTGGGGAAATGGCGGAAGAAGAGTGTGAGCAGCAGCACCTGGATGTGCGAGCCGTCGACGTCGGCGTCCGACAGGATGCAGACCTTGCCGTAGCGCAGGCCGGAAAGGTCCGGCGTGTCGTTGGGGCCGTGCGGGTCCACGCCCAGGGCCACCGAGATGTCGTGGATCTCGTTGTTCTTGAACAGCAGGTCGCGCTCGACCTCCCAAGAGTTCAGCACCTTGCCGCGCAGCGGCAGGATGGCCTGGGTCTCCTTGTCGCGACCCATCTTGGCGCTGCCGCCGGCGGAATCGCCCTCGACGAGGAAGACCTCGTTGTGCAGCAGGTCGCGGCTCTCGCAGTCGGTCAGCTTGCCGGGCAGCACGGCCACGCCGGAGCCTTTTCGCTTTTCGACTTTCTGGCTGGCGCGTTGCCGAGTTTGTGCCTGCTTGATGACCAGTTCGGCCAGCTTCTTGCCGTGGTCGACATGGTGGTTGAGCCACAGCTCCAGGGCCGGCTTCACATAGGCCGACACCAGGCGCAGCGCGTCGCGGGAGTTCAGCCTCTCCTTGGTCTGCCCTTGGAATTGCGGGTCCAGCACCTTGGCGCTCAGCACGAAGCTGGCGCGCGAGAACACGTCGTCCGGCATCAGCTTGACGCCCTTGGGCAGCAGCGAATGCATTTCGATGAAGCCCTTGACGGCGCCGAACAGGCCGTCCTTCAGGCCGGACTCGTGCGTGCCGCCGGCCACCGTCGGGATCAGGTTCACATAGCTCTCGCGCAGCGGCGCGCCATCCTCGGTGAAGGCCACGCACCAGGCGGCGCCCTCGCCTTCGGCAAAGTTCTCGCTCTCGCCGGCGGTGGCAAAACCCTCGCCCTCGAACAGCGGGATCAGCGGGTCGCTGTTCATCGACTGCGCCAGGTAGTCGCGCAGGCCGGCCTTGTAGAGCCAGGTCGTCGTCTCGCCGGTCTTCTCGATCTTCAGCGTGACCGTCACGCCCGGCATCAGCACGGCCTTGGAGCGCAGCAGGTGCACCAGCTCATGCTTGGGCAGCTCGGCACTCTCGAAATACTTGGCGTCGGGCCAGACTCGCACCGTCGTGCCCTGCTTGCGGTCGCCGCTGGCGGCAGGGCGGCTGACGACCTGCTGGACGACGTCGCCATGCTCGAAGGCGATGCCGGCGACCTGCTTGTCGCGCCAGACCGCCACTTCCAGCCGCTTGGCCAGCGCATTGGTCACGGACACGCCGACGCCGTGCAGGCCGCCGGAGAAGCTGTAGGCGCCCCCCGAGCCCTTGTCGAACTTGCCGCCGGCATGCAGGCGGGTGAAGACGATCTCGACGACCGGCACGCCTTCTTCGGGGTGCAGGCCAAAGGGAATGCCGCGTCCATCGTCGGCGATGGACACCGAGCCATCGGCATGCTGGGTCACGTCGATGCGCTTGCCAAAACCGCCCAACGCCTCGTCGGCGGCGTTGTCGATGACCTCCTGGATGCAGTGCAGCGGGTTCTCGGTGCGGGTGTACATGCCCGGCCGCTGTTTGACGGGCTCCAGGCCCTTCAGAACACGGATGGAGGCTTCGCCATATTCGGCAGATTTGGCGGCGGGAGTGACGGGGGAACGGCTCGACATAGGGGCGGGATTCTAAGAAGTAGGATTCGCGGCCCTCGAAAACGAGTCCTGCCGCTTGAGATTCCTGATCACTTGCTTGTTGCTGACCTGTAGTTTTTCACAGGCCCAGACGCCGCAGCCCCCGCAACAGCCCTACCAGGCCAGCGCCCCGCTGTCCTGGGAACTGAAGAACGCCCGCTGGTTCGACGGCCGGCAGATCCAGCGCGGCAACCTCTACGTCGAGAACGGCGTGTTCGTCGCCAGGAAGCCGGCCAAGGTCAACCGCAAGATGGACATGCGCGGCCAGGTGCTCATAGCCCCGCTGGCGGAGGCGCACAACCACAACCTGCAGACGGCCTGGGGTTGGGGCCAGTTCGCGGACAAATACATCGACGAAGGCGTTTTCTACGCGGCCATGCTGTGTGGCGACCCCGCCGGCGTCGCCGAGGTGAGGCCGCTGGCGGCCACGCCGGCCGCGCCCGACGTCAGCTTCGTGACCGCCTGCATCACCTCGCCTGACGGCTACCCCCTGGCCGCTGTGCTGCCCGAGCCCAGCGCCGAAGCGGCGGCGGCGCAGAACCAGATCGTCCTGGTCGACAGCCCCGAGCAGGCCATCGCCCAATGGCCGGTCATCAAGGCACGCGGCGGCGGCTGGCTGCGCATCGTGCTGGCCCACAGCGAGCGCCCCGAGTTGCGGCAGCAACCCGCCATGTTCGGCCGCCTCGGCCTGAGGCCCGACACGGCGTCCGAGCTGACGCGCCTGGCCCACGCCGACGGCCGGCGCGTCGTCGCCCATGTCGAGACGGCGGCTGACTTCGACGCCGCCCTGGCCGCCGGCGTCGACGCCATCGCCCATCTGCCCGGCTATGCCAACACGCTCGACGAGGCCCCCGAGCGCTTCACGATCAGCGAGGCGGCCGCGGCCCAGGCCGCACGCCAGCGCACGGCCGTCATCACGACGACGGCGGCCACCGCCCTCTTCAAGCTCGACGCCGCAGCGCTGGCGGCGATGCGCGAGATCCAGCGCGGCAACCTGGCCCGACTGCAGGCCGCCGGCGTGCCGCTGTTGATCGGCTCCGACGTCTTCATCGCCACGGCCCGCGCCGAACTGCACGCGCTGGACGACCTCGGCCTGGACCGCGCGACGCTGCTGCGCCTGGCCACGCAGGACACGCCGCGCGCCCTCTTCCCCGGCCGCAGGCTGGGCTGCTTCGAGCCGGGCTGCGAGGCCAGCTTCCTCGTGCTGGGTAGCGACCCGCTGGCCGACCTGGCCCAGGTCGACATGCCGATGCTGCGCGTCAAGCAGGGCCGGCTGCTGACCCGACTGGCGGACGTGGCCGCGTCCAGCTCGCAGGCCAGCACGTCGACGGCCGAGCCGCCGAAGAAGGCCGCCGCCAAGAAGAAAGCGGGCACCAGCGCCAAAGCCAAGACGCAGAGCAAGGCCAAGCGGCGCTGATTACAGTCAGCCGCCATGAATACCCCCCGCTCCGCCTCCACTGGACTGTCCGTCCAGCAAGTGCTGCTCTGCGGCGCCCTCATCGTCACGCTGTCCATGGGCATCCGCCACGGCTTCGGCTTCTGGCTGCAGCCCATCATCACGGAGCGGGGCTGGACGCGGGAGACCTTCTCCTTCGCGCTGGCGGTGCAGAACCTGGCCTGGGGCGCCGCCGGCCCGATCGCCGGCATGCTGGCCGATCGCTTCGGCGCCTGGAAGGTGCTGGTGATGGGCGGCCTGACCTATGCGCTGGGCCTGCTGCTGATGGCGGTGACCAGCCACCCGCTGACGTTCACGCTGAGCGCCGGCGTGCTGATCGGCATCGCCCAGTCGGGCTCGACCTATGCCGTCATCTACGGCGTGCTGGGCCGCACGGTGTCGCCGGAGAAGCGCTCCTGGGCCTTTGGCGTCGCGGCGGCGGCGGGCTCCTTTGGCCAGTTCGTCATGATCCCCATCGAGACCTGGCTGATCAGCCACCTCGGCTGGCAGACGGCGCTGGTCCTGCTCGCGGGCGCCGCCCTGCTGATCGTGCCGCTGGCTCTGGGTGTGCGCGAGCGCAGCATGGCGGCCTTCAGCGGCACGCACCAGAGCATCGGCCAGGCGCTGCGCGAAGCCTTCGGCTACCGCAGCTTCCAGCTGCTGATGCTGGGCTATTTCGTCTGCGGCTTCCAGGTCGTCTTCATCGGCGTGCACCTGCCGAGCTATCTGAAGGACCATGGCCTGGGCATCGAGGTGTCCACCGGCGCGCTGATGCTGATCGGCCTGTTCAACATCTTCGGCACCTATGCGGCCGGCTCGCTGGGCCAGCGTTATCCGAAACGCTATCTGCTGTCGGCCATCTACGGCCTGCGCGCCGTGGCCATCGTGACCTTCATCTCGGTGCCGCTGACGCCGATGAGCGTCTACATCTTTGCCGCCGTCATCGGCTTCCTGTGGCTGTCCACGGTACCGCCGACGAATGCCGTCGTCGCGCAGATCTTCGGCGCCCAGCACCTGTCCATGCTCGGTGGCTTCGTCTTCTTCAGCCACCAGATCGGCAGCTTCCTGGGCGTCTGGCTGGGCGGTCGCCTCTACGACGCGACCGGCAGCTACGACGTCGTCTGGTGGCTGGCCGTGGCGCTGGGCATCATGGCGATGCTGGCCAACCTGCCGGTGCGGGAGACACCCATCCCGCGTTCGGTACAGGCGCAGCCGGCATGAAGCCCGGCCGCTGGCTCTGGCCGACGCTGGCCGTCGCCGTGCTGGCGGCCACCGTGCTGGCCTACCGCCACCCCGCCGTCATGGTCCAGCTCAGCGAGCAGATCTGGGCTTGCTTCGGATGAGCATCGAAGCCTCCGCCTGGCTGCGGCGTCTGGCGCCCACGCCGCCCGGCGCCGCCCTGGACGTGGCCTGTGGGTCGGGGCGCAATCTGCACTGGCTGGTGGGCACGGGTTGGCAGGTCACGGGCGTCGATCGCGACGCGGCCGCCACGGCGCCGCTGCAGGCCCTGGCCGAGATCGTGACCGCCGACATCGAGAACAGCCGCTGGCCGCTGTCGGATCGCGAGTTCGACCTGGTCGTCGTCTGCAACTACCTCTGGCGGCCGCTGTTCGATGACATCCGGGCCGCCGTCAGGCCGGGCGGCTGGCTGATCTGGGAGACCTTCGCCGACGGCCAGCAGACCATCGGCCGGCCGTCACGGCCCGATTTCCTGCTGCAGCGCGGCGAGTTGCTGCGCGTTTGCGCGGACTGGCGCATCGTGGCTTACGAAGACCTGTTCGAAGATGGCGTCAACCCACGCTTCGTCCAGCGCGTTGCGGCGATTCGGCCGCCAGAGTTGTGACTCGGGCAGCCTAAAATCGCCAGATTCCTCAAGAAATTCCCACCATGAAGCCCATCCTCGGCAGCATCGTCGCCCTCGTCACCCCGATGAACGAGGACGGCAGCATCGACTACCCCGCCCTGCGCCGCCTCATCGACTGGCATGTCGAGGAAGGCACCGCCTGCGTCGGCGTCGTCGGCACGACCGGCGAGTCGCCCACGGTCAGCATGGAAGAAAACCGCGAAATCATCCGTGTCGCGGTCGAGCACGCCAAGGGCCGCATCCCCATCCTGGCCGGCACCGGCGCCAACTCCACGGCCGAGGCCATCGAGCTGAGCCGCTACGCCAAGGAAGTCGGCGCGGACTGCACGCTGTCCGTCGTGCCCTACTACAACAAGCCCTCGCAGGAGGGCATCTACCAGCACTTCAAGGCGATTGCCGAGGCCGTGGACATCCCCATGATGCTCTACAACGTGCCCGGCCGCACCGTCGCCGATATGGCACCCGAGACCACGCTGCGCTGCGCCAGCCTGCCCGGCGTCTTCGGCGTCAAGGAAGCCACCGGCAACATCGAGCGCGCGGCCTTCCTGATCAAGCATGCGCCTGCGGGCTTTCACATCTACTCGGGTGACGACGGCACGGCCGTGGCCCTGATGCTGCTCGGCGGCCACGGCAACGTCAGCGTCACGGCCAATGTCGCGCCGCGCCAGATGGCCGAGCTGTGCCGCCTGGCCATCGAAGGCAATGCCATCGAGGCCCGCAAGGTGCACCTGCAGCTGCTTGGCCTGCACAAGCAGCTGTTCTGCGAACCCAGCCCCGGCCCGGCCAAGTGGGCCCTGTCCCGCCTGGGCCGTTGCGGCGGTGCGCTGCGCCTGCCCATCACCCCGCTCACCAGCGCCGGCCAGGCCAGCGTTGGCCAGGCCATGGTCGAAGCCGGATTGCTCTGAAGGCTCTGGTCTAATGCGCGGCTGCGCCGGCCTTGTCCGGCGTTCTAGTTCCCCGGAGATTTCCAGCGTGATGTCTGTTTCCTCGCTCCGCCCCACGGCGACCCGTCTGGCCTGCACGGCCTTTGTTCTGTCGCTTGCCGGTTGCAGCACCATCGACAGCATGTTCTCGACCGACAAGGTCGACTACAAGGCCGCCTCCCGCCAGACCCAGGGCCTGGACGTCCCGCCCGATCTGACCCAGCTCGCCAAGGACAACCGCGCCCAGGTGCAGGGCGGCTCCATCACCGCCTCGGCCCTGTCCGCCGTCAAGCCGGCGAACTCGGTCAACGCCCAGTCCCTGGTGGCCGGCAGCGTGGCCGCCAATGCCACTGGCGATGTGCGCCTGGAACGCAGCGGCGCCGAGCGCTGGCTGCACACCTCGGCCACGCCGGAACAACTCTGGCCGCAGATCCGCAATTTCTGGCAGGAACGCGGCCTTGAGGTCGTCAAGGAGCAGCCCGAGGTCGGCACCATGGAGACCAACTGGGGCGAGAACCGCGCCAAGTTGCCGCAGGACTTCATCCGCTCCACCATCGGCAAGGTCTTCGACGGCCTGTATTCCACCGGTGAGCGCGACATGTACCGCACCCGTGTGGAGCGCAGTTCCACCGGCACCGACATCTTCATCAGCCACCGCGGCATGCAGGAGGTCTACACCTCGCAGGGCCGTGAATCCACCGCCTGGCAGAACCGTCCGGCCGACCCCTATCTCGAAGCCGAGATGCTGTCGCGCCTGATGCTCAAGCTCGGCGGCAAGGAAGACGCTGCCAAGACCATCGTCGCCGAAGCGGGCTCGCCCGCCGCGGCCACGACGCCCAGCACGCTGAGGGTCGGCGGCGAAGCCCAAGCCGCCCGTCGCCCCTTGTCCGAGGTGCCCGACAGCCTCAGCGTCAACGACGGCTTCGAGCGCGCCTGGCGCCGCGTCGGCCTGTCGCTGGACCGCCATGGCTTCACCATCGAAGACCGCGACCGCGCCGCCGGCCTCTTCTACCTGCGCTACGCCGACCCCGAGCAGGCCGGCAAGGACGAGCCCAACTTCTTCCAGCGTCTCTTCGGCGCCAAGGCCGCCACGCCGGTGCGCTACCGCGTCGCCGTCAAGGCCGAGGGCGTCAAGAGCACGGTGCGCATCCTGGACGACCGTGGCCAGGCCATCGCGGACGACAACGCCAAGCGCATCCTCAGCCTGCTGATGGATGACCTGAAGTAAGCCTCGCTGCTGCACGGAAGTCGCTGCCGTGATGCGCTTTTGCAGCCTCGGCAGCGGCAGCGGCGGCAACTCGACACTGGTCGAGGCCAGCCAGGGCATCACGAGCACGCGACTGCTCGTCGATGCCGGCTTCAGCGTCCGCGAGCTGGTCAGGCGGCTGGCTCGCGCGGGCTGCGCCCCTGAAGACGTCGACGCCGTCTTCATCACCCACGAGCATGGCGACCACATCGGCTGCGCACTCGCCTTCGCGACGCGCTTTCGGCTGCCGCTGATCATGAGCCGCGGCACCTGGCGGGCAGTCGGCAACGCCGACTTCGACCCGACCCTGCTGCGCATCGCCAGGGATGGCGAGGTCATGGCGATGGGGGATATGGCCTTGAGCCCCTTCTCGGTGCCTCACGACGCCAATGAGCCGCTGCAACTGGTGCTGGACGACGGCGCACTGCGCCTGGGTATCGTGACCGACCTGGGCAGCGCACCGGCCGGCGTGGCGCAGGCGCTGGCGGGATGCCGCGCCCTGCTGCTCGAGTTCAACCACGACGAGGGCATGCTGCGCAGCGGCCCGTATCACCCGGCGCTCAAGAAGCGCATCCTCGGCAGCCATGGCCACCTGTCGAACGCCGCCGCCGCCGACTTGCTGAGCCGCTGCCTGCATGCAGGCCTGCAGACGGTCGCCGCCGCCCATCTCAGCGAGCACAACAACACACCCGAACTGGCACGCGCCGCAATGGCCGCCGCGCTCGGCGAGGCCGAATCAGATATTCGCGTCGCCCACCCGACCTTGGGTTTGGACTGGCTGGCCCTGAACTGAGGTCAGCCCGGAATCGACCGGCGCAAAGTTTTGTAATCGCGGCCGAAAAAAGCCAGATTGAAAGAAAAAAGCCGTCGCTGCTTGCGCAGCGACGGCTTTTTCCGTGGGGACGAAGCGATTACTTCGAAGCGGCGGACGCAGCAGCGTCGGCAACAGCGCTGGCAGCGGCCGAAGCGGCATCGGCAACAGCCGAAGCGGCTTCCGAAGCGGCAGCAGCAACCGGGGCAGCCACGGGGGCTTCAACCTTGGGTTCTTCCTTCTTGCTGCAAGCGGTCAGAGCAGCAACAGCCAACAGGGAAGCCAACAGGATCGACTTATTCATACTTGTCCTCAAACGTTTAAACGACGGTGCACACCATAATTTTGGGGTCGTGCGCCAGTGCTTTTTGCACACCAACGGCCGACCCCGACAGAACAAGACGCGGAAAACCTCGAGCGCTTCCCCCGCCTAGCCCGTGATTATAGGGGTTTGCATGTCATATGCACTCACAGTCCCAAAGTCGTGGGCGCAAATGCGTCGCTGGAGCGTTGTGCCAGGGCATCAAACCATTCCAGGCCGCGCAGGCGCTCGGCGGAGTCCAGGCTGACTTCGCCACGCCATAGATGACGGTCGAAAAGCCGCAAGCTCAAGGTTGAATCGGCCCCGACGGCCAGCAGCATGCTCTCGGGCGCCACTTCCAGCCTGACTTCGGGGTCGATGGCGCGGGCGGTCACGCAATGCGCGTAGTCGCGGCGCCAGCGCACGAAGCGGGGGTGGCGGCGCACCACGTCGTCGTACTGCAGGGCCAGCAGATGCAGTTGGCGGCCCGTCCGGGCCCAACTGGTCAGCGCAGCCAGCGCGGTGGCATCGGACAGCGGCCAGTCGACAAAGCCTGCATCCCAGGCATGCAGCTCACGGCAGCCTTGTTCGCTGACCCAGGCCAGGGCTTCGACGAGCAGGCGCTGGAAGTCCGCGCGGCTGGCAAAGTTTTGTGCGTTCATGGCATCTGCGGCTGCACCCAACCGTCCTCAGTCCATTGATCCAGCAGTTCGCGCGCATCGGCCGACAGGCGCCCGACTTCGGCGGCGCTCAGCGCCCGGTTGTCGGCCAGGGAGCGCATCAACGCCGCGTCGCGGCCACCGGCGCGAAAACTCTCGCCGTTCAGGAAGACATGGGCAGCGTCGTAAAGCATGCGGCTGCGGCGGTCGAGCATGGCGCCCTGCCCCTGCGGCAGCGGCTCGCCGGGCTCGAACCAGACCGTGGCCTTGGGCTCGGTCAGCGCCTCACCCAGGGCCCGCTCCAGTGCCTGGGGCCGCTGCACGGCGGCCTCGACAGCGCGGCGCGCGAAGTCCAGCAGGGCGGCGGGCACGCGGGCCGGCTCCGCGGTCGCGTCCTGGCGCGGGTCGGCATAGAGCCTGCCCGCGCTGTCGACGTCGTCCAGCAGGCGCGGCAGCAGCTCGGCTGCCAGGCCTTCGACGCTGGAGGCGCGAAAGCCCACCGAGCCGGTGATGCAGCCGGGGCCGACCGCGACGCCGTCATGCGCCCAGCCGGGTGGCAGATAGAGCATGTCGCCGGGTTCCAGCAGGAATTCCTCTTCGGCCTTGAAGTTGGCAATGATCTTCAGCGGCACGTCTTCGCGCAGAACCGCATCGCGCTGGGCGCCGATGCGCCAACGGCGCTGCCCGGCCAGCTGGATCAGGAAGACGTCGTAGGAATCGAAATGCGGGCCGACACCGCCGCCGTCGCTGGCGACCGACAGCATCAGGTCGTCCACGCGCGCATCGGGCACGAAGCGGAACAGGTCCAGCAGCGCGCGCGCCTCGGCCAGGTGCTGGTCCAGGCCCTGCACCAGCAGCGTCCAGCCGGGCTTGCTCATGGCCGGCAAGCGCGCAATGGGGCCTTGCTTGAGTTTCCAGTCGCCGTCAAAGGCCGTGACGAGGCGGGATTCGACGTCGTCGCGCGCGGCGAGCGCGGCCAATTCCTTCAGCGAGGCGGGCGGCGTGGCGGCGTCGAAGGCCTGGCGCACGAGCAAGGGCTTTTTCTGCCAATGCTTGCGCATGAACTGCGCCGGGCTGAGGCCGGCGAGCATGGGAGTTGGGAGTGCGATCTGCATGCGGACATTGTGCCGAGGGCGGTGTGGGAAAATTGCCGCCATGCAAGTGACCCGCCCCTGTGTCGTCTCCCTGCGTTGGAGACTTGAAGATGCCCAGGGCCAGCTCATCGATGAGTTGGCCGAGCCCATGGAATTCCTGTATGGCGGCGAAGACCTGTTCGCCAAGGTCGAGGCTGCGCTGGAGGGCCAGGAAGTCGGCTTCGAGGCCGACCTCGCACTCCAGCCCGAGGAGGCCTTCGGCGACTACGACTCCAACCTCGTCTGCTTCGAGGCGCGCGGCCTGTTCCCGGACGGCGTCGAACCCGGCCTGCAGATCGAAGGCCTGCCCGAAGGCGCGGCCACCGAAGGCATGCCCGAGGACGTCGTCTACACCGTCACCGAGGTCTATCCCGAGCATGTGGTGCTGGACGGCAACCACCCGCTGGCGGGCATTGGCCTGCGCATGCACCTGACCCTGCTGGACGTGCGTGCGGCGACCGAGCAAGAGGCGCAGGCCGGCTCGGTCGGCGAGCCCATCTTCATGGTGCAGACGGGCGCACCGCCGGACGAGCCGATTCACTAATTCAAGGGCGCCTCACGGCGCCTTTTTTATGCCTTGCCGGTCGAGCCGAAACCGCCCGCGCCGCGCTCGGACGAGTCGAAGCTGTCGACGCGGCGGAAGGTCGCCTGCACGACCGGCACGATGACGAGTTGCGCGATGCGCTCGAAGGGCTGGATGGTGAACTCGGTCTGGCCGCGGTTCCAGCAGCTCACCATCAGCTGGCCCTGGTAGTCGCTGTCGATCAGGCCGACCAGGTTGCCCAGCACGATGCCGTGCTTGTGGCCCAGGCCAGAGCGCGGCAGGATGATGGCCGCCAGGCCCGGGTCGCCGATGTGGATGGCCAAACCGGTCGGGATCAACGTCGTCTGGCCGGGCGCCAGCTGGATCGCCTCGTCGAGGCAGGCGCGCAGGTCCAGGCCGGCGCTGCCGGGCGTGGCGTAGGCGGGGATCTGCTCGGCCATGCGGGCGTCGAGCACTTGCAGGTCAATCGGGGTCATCAGAGTCGCTTGGAGAGTTCTTGAATCAGCTCGCGCGCGAGGCTGAGCTTGTCTGCGCGCGGCAGCTCGCGCTGGCCCTGCTCGTCGATGAGCAGCAGCGCGTTGTCGTCGCGGCCGAAGGTGGCCGGGCCGAGGTTGGCGACGATCAGCGGGATGCCCTTGCGGCGGCGCTTGGCGTCGGCGTGCTCGGCGAGCTTCTCGCTCTCCGCGGCAAAACCAACGCAGTAGGGCGGCTTGGGCAGCCTGGCGACGGCCGCGAGGATGTCGGGGTTCTCCGTCATGGCGATGGTTGGTGCCGTCGCGCCGCCTTCGGCCTTCTTCATCTTGTGCTCGTGCGACTGCGCGGGGCGCCAGTCGGCGACGGCCGCACTCGCGATGAAGGCATGCTGGTGCGCGGCCTGCGGCAACACCGCGTCGTACATCTGCTGGGCGCTTTGCACATCGATGCGCTGCACGCCGCGCGGCGTGGGCAGGTGCACCGGGCCGGCCACCAGCGTGACCTCGGCACCCGCCTCCGCGGCGGCGCGGGCAATGGCGAAACCCATCTTGCCGCTGCTGTGGTTGGTGATGCCGCGCACCGGGTCGATGGGCTCGAAGGTCGGGCCGGCGGTAATGAGCAGCTTCTTGCCGCGCAAGGGCTTGGGGGCCAGGAAGGCCTCGACGTCGTCGAAGATCTCCTGCGCCTCCAGCATGCGGCCATCGCCGATCTCGCCGCAGGCCTGGTCGCCATTGGCCGGGCCGATGACGGTGGCGCCGTCGGCCTTGAGCTGCGCGACATTGCGCTGCGTGGCGGGGTGAGCCCACATCTCTCGGTTCATCGCCGGCACGACCAGCAGCGGGCACTCAGCGATGCGGCGCGCCAGCGCGGTCAGGCTGACGAGGTCGTCCGCCCTGCCCTGCGCCAGGGCCGCGATGGCGTCGGCGCTGGCAGGCGCCACCAACATCACATCGGCCTCGCGGCTGAGGTTGATGTGGGCCATGTTGTTGTCGGGCCGCGCATCCCACTGGCTGGTGTAGACAGCACGGCCGGACAGGGCCTGCATGGTCACCGCGGTGATGAACTGCTCGGCGGCCTCGGTCATCATGACCTGCACCGTCGCGCCGCCCTTCACGAACAGGCGCGTCAGCTCGGCGATCTTGTAGCCGGCGATACCGCCGGTCATGGCCAGCAGGATGTGTTTGCCGTGCAGTGGGCTTGTCGTCATCAACGTTTCAATCCTGTTGGCCCCGAGGGCCGGGCTTCACCCGGCCCGCCCCCCGAGGGGGTCCAAGGAGCTTGGGGCGGCCCGGCGCTCCTTGGTGAACACCAGATCCCACACACCATGTCCGAGCTTGATGCCGCGGTTCTCGAACTTGGTCAGGGGGCGGTAGGCGGGCTTGTCAGCGTAACCCGTTGCAGCGGCCGCGGTATTCAGGAGATGGGGATCGGCCGTCAGCACTTCAAGCATCTGCTCGGCATAGGGCTGCCAGTCGGTCGCGCAATGCAGATAGCCGCCGGGCGCGATGTGCTGCACCAGCTTGGCAACGAACTCGGGCTGGATCAGGCGACGCTTGTTGTGGCGCTTCTTGTGCCAGGGGTCGGGGAAGAAGATGTGCACGCCAGCCAGCAGATCGGGCCCGATCATGTCGCGCAGCACTTCGACCGCATCGTGCTGGACGATGCGGATATTGTTCAGTTGCTTCTCGTCGATGAGCTTGAGCAGCGCGCCGACACCGGGTTCGTGCACCTCGCAGCCGATGAAGTCGTGGTCGGGCAGTGTCCCGGCGATCTCGGCAGTGGCGCCGCCCATGCCAAAACCGATCTCCAGCACCAGGGGTGCCTTGCGGCCGAAGACGGCTTCAGCATCCAGGCGCTCGGGCTTGTAGGGCAAAACGAACTTCGGGCCCAGCTCGGCCAAGGCCTTGATCTGGCCCGTGCCCATGCGGCCAGCGCGCGTGACGAAGCTCTTGATGGCCCGGCGCGGCGGGTCCTCTTTCTCTTCCATCAGCCCACCTCGGCCATGACCATCGGCGTGGCGGCGATGTCGGCGTCGCCCAGCGAACAGGCGGCGAGATAGGACGCGATGGCGCGGTCTGCGGCGGCGTCATCAGCCGCGTGGATCAACGCCAGCGGCTCGCCGGCGGCGACGCGCGTGCCCAGCGGCTTCACTGCCGAGAAGCCGACACGCATGTCGATGGCATCCCCTGCCTTGCGGCGGCCGCCGCCCAGCTCGACGATGGCCACACCAAGATTGCGGGTCGACATGGTGGTGATGACACCCGCATGCGGCGCGAGGACGGGCTTCACCACCGGAGCCGCGATCAGATAGGCCTCGGGCCGCTCCATCAGGTCGGCCGGGCCGCCCAGCGCCACGACCATCTTGGCGAACTTCTCGGCCGCAGCGCCGGAATCCAGCGCGGCCTGCAGCTTCACGCGCGCAGCGGCGGTGCTGGCTGCCAGGCCACCCAGCACCAGCATTTCCGCGCACAAGGCCAGCGTGACCTCGTGCAGGCGCGGCTCGCGGTGCTCGCCCTTCAGGTAGCGGATGGTCTCGATGACTTCCAGCGAGTTGCCGACATCGGTACCCAGGATCTGGTTCATGTCGGTGATCAGCGCGCGGGTCTTCAGGCCCGCGCCGCCGGCGACCGCGACGATGCTCTCGGCGAGTTCCTTGGCGAACTCAGGCGTGGACGCAAACGCGCCATTGCCGCACTTGATGTCCATGGCCAGGCCCTCGAGGCCGGCAGCGAGCTTCTTGGACAGGATGCTGGCGGTGATCAGCGGCACGCTCTCGACGGTGGCCGTCACGTCGCGCGTCGCGTAGAAACGCTTGTCGGCAGGCGCCAGGTCGGCCGTCTGGCCAATGATGGCGCAGCCCAGCGTGCGCACGATCTGGTCGAACTTCGCCGGGTCGGGCGTCGTCGTGTAGCCCGGGATGGCTTCGAGCTTGTCGACGGTGCCGCCGGTGTGGCCCAGGCCGCGGCCGGCGATCATCGGCACATAGCCACCGCAGGCGGCCACCATGGGCGCGAGCATCAGGCTGACCTTGTCGCCCACGCCGCCGCTGCTGTGCTTGTCCAGCACCGGGCCCGGCATGTCGGGCCAGCGCATGACGCGGCCGGAGTTCATCATCGCGCGGGTCAGCAGCACCGCTTCGTCGCGGCCCATGCCCTTGAGGAACACGGCCATGCCGAGAGCGGCCACCTGGCCTTCACTCCAGGAGTTGTCGACGAGGCCACGGACGAAGTGGTTGATCTGCGCTTCATTGAGCGCCTGGCCGTCGCGCTTGGCGCGGATGATTTCTTGGGCAAGCATGATTCAGTAGGCCGAGGTCGTTGTGACCGAGTCGGCGCCAGAGAGAACGGATTCGATATCGGTGAGCAAACCGCTGGCGCCGAAGCGCAGGCGTTGCGGGTTCAGTGCGGCAGCGCCGAGCGCGGCTTCGGCCTGGGCGATGTAGCCGGCGGCATCTGCCACCGAGCGCACGCCGCCCGAGGCCTTGAAACCCGCGGCGGAGAGACCGCTCGCGGCGATCTCCTTGAGCATGACGGCGGCCGCGGCGGGCGTCGCGCCGACCTTGGTCTTGCCGGTGCTGGTCTTGACGAAGTCGGCGCCGGCCGCCAGCGCCAGGCGCGTGGCCTGGGCGATGCGCTCGGGCGTCGCCAGTTCGCCGGATTCGATGATGACCTTGAGCGTCAGCGGGCGCGAGGCGAAGCGGACCTCGGAAAGGAACTCGGCAACCTCGGTGCTGTCGCCGGCGATCAAGGCCTTGTAAGGCAGCACGACGTCGACCTCATCGCCGCCGGCCTGCGCGATCTCGGCGACATCGGCCAGCGCGCGCTGCTGATCCAGCGTGCCCTCAGGGAAGTTGGCGACTGCAGCGACCTTGATAGCCGCCGGCAGCGCGGCGCGGGCCTGGGCGACAAAGCGCGGCCAGACGCAGACAGCCGCCACCGGGCCGTAAGCGGACTGCGCGCGGCGGCACAGCGCGTCGATATCGGCGGCCGTGTCGGCGTCGTTCAGGCTGGTGAGATCCAGGCAGGCCAGCGCGGTACGGGCCGCGGCCTTCAGATCGGTGGTCACAGCTCGACGCCCTGCAAGCTGGCCACCAGCGCGGCCAGGAAGGAGGAAGCGCGCTCACCCGACATCTGCGCCTGCTTCAGCGTCAGGTCGTGCGTCAGCGCCTCGGCCGACAGGCCGGCGGCCATATTGGTCATCAGCGCAATGCCCATCACCTTGAGGCCGGCGTGGCGGGCCAGGATGGTCTCGGGCACGGTGCTCATGCCGAYGGCGTCGGCGCCCCAGGCGGCGAACATGCGGATCTCGGCGGCCGTCTCGAACTGCGGGCCCAGCGCCCAGCAATAGGTGCCCTCGCCCAGCATCAGGTTCTCGCGCTTGGCCAGGGCCAGCGCATGCTTGCGCAGGTCGGCGTCGTAGGCGTTGACCATGTCGACGAAGCGGTGGCTGCCCTGCTCGCCAACCAGCGGGCTGCGTTGCGGCGCGTTGATGTGGTCGGCGATCAGCATCAGGCTGCCGGGCGGCATGTGGCCGCGCAGCGAGCCGGAGGCATTGGTCTGCAGCAGCAGCTTGACGCCCCAGCGCTTCAGCGTGCGCAGTGCGCCAGCCATGCCGGTGCAGTCGCCGCTCTCGTAGGTGTGGGCGCGGCCACGCAGGAAGATGACGCGCTGGCCGCCGATGTGGCCGACGACGATCTCGTTGACATGGCCCTCGACCTTGGGCTGCGGGAAGGCCGGCAGCTCGGTATAGGGCAGGTGCTGGGCTTCCTGCACATGACTGACCGCGCCGGCCCAGCCGGAGCCGAGCACCACGGCGACTTCAGGCGCGCTGCCGTACAGGGATTGCAGCTTCTCGACGCTCGCGGAGATGGCGACGTCGAGGGTTTTGTTGTCGATCATGGGAAACCTCAGAAATTCAGATGGGAGGGCCCGAAGCTGTGGGGCAGCAGTTCGGCCAGGGTCCAGCGTTGGCGGATGCCGCCCGGGTCGCCGGCAATGACGATGAGCTCTTCGGGCACGGAGAATTCCCGCAGCTTCTGGCGGCAGCCGCCGCAGGGGGTGATGGTGCCCGGGCCCGGGCCGGTCACGAGGACCGCCCTGGCCTGCTTGCCGCCGGCCATGATCATGGCCGTCAGCGCCGAGGGCTCGGCGCACCAGCCCTGCGGGTAGGAGGCGTTCTCCATGTTGGCGCCGATATGGATGCGGCCCTGCTCGTCCAGGATGGCGGCGCCGACCTTGTACTTGGAGTAAGGCGAATGCGAGAACTCGCGGGCACGCAGCGACTCGGCGAGCAGGCGGTTCAGCAGGTCTTGGCTCAATTCCATCTCAGCGTTCCTTCACGTAGGGCTTGCCCAGCGCCTTCGGAGCGATCGCAGAACCAATGAAGCCAGCCAGAAGGACCACAGTCAAGATGTAAGGCAAAGCCTGGATCAGCTGCACGGGTACTTCGCCCCCGCCCAATCCAGCAGGCAATTGCACGCCCTGCATGCGGATCGCGACCGCGTCCAGGAAGCCGAACAGCAGGCAGGCGGCCATCGTCGGCAGCGGCTTCCACTTGCCGAAGATCATCGCGGCCAGCGCGATGAAGCCGCGGCCGGCCGTCATATTGGGCGAGAAGGAGGCGTTCTGGGCCAGCGTCAGATAGGAGCCCGCCAGGCCGCAGAGAACACCGTTCATCAGCAGCGCCTGGTAGCGCAGGCCTTGCACCGACATGCCGGCGGCTTCGACCATGGCCGGGTTCTCGCCAACGGCGCGCAGGCGCAGGCCCGGGCGGGTGCGCTCGAGGAAGAACCAGACCGCCGCCACCATCAGGAAGGCGACATAGACCAGCACGCTGTGGCTCAGAAAGCCGTGGCCGAAGACCGAGGCGAACCAATTGCCCGGCTGGGGTTCGGCAAAGCCCTTGGCGAGGGCCGTCAGGCGCACGTCGGGATCGATAGGTGGCGTCTGGCCGCCCTGCTGGAACCAGGCGATGCCCAGCACGACCGTGAGGCCGGCCGCGATCATGTTCAGCGCGACGCCGGAGACGACCTGGTCGCCGCGGTTGCTGACGCAGGCGAAGCCGTGCAGCAGCGAGGCGACGCAGGCGACGGCGATGGCGGCCATCAGGCCGTAGGCGGTGGAATGCGTGACCGAGGCCGTCGCCGCAGCGGCGAAGGCGGCGAACAGCATCTTGCCTTCCAGGCCCAGGTCGACGACACCGGCGCGCTCGGACAGCACGCCGGCCATGGCGCACAGCAGCAGCGGCGCGCTGACGCGCAGCGTGGACGCGATCACCGAGGCGATCAGGACTTCATCCATCAGCGGCCTCCCTTCACAGCGGCATACAGGCGAGCGAACAGCGGCGCGCTGACGGTGGCCATCGCGCCGGAGAACAGCACGATCAGGCCTTGGGCCGTGACGACCATCTCCCGCGAGAAACCCTGCAACTCGAACGACACCTCGACGCCACCCTGGTAGAGCACGCCGAACAGCAGCGACGCGAGGATGATGCCGACGGGATGGTTGCGGCCCATCAGCGACACGGCAATGCCCGTGAAGCCGGCGCCGGCGACGAAGTCCAGCGTCAGCTTGCCCTGCACGCCCGAGATCTCGTTGATGCCCACCATGCCGGCCAGCGCGCCGGAAATGGCCATGGCGATCATGACCTGGGCCCGCGGGCGGATGCCGGCATAGTGGGCCGCACGTGGCGCGCTGCCCACCGAGCGCACCGCATAGCCGGCGGCGCTCTTCCACAGGAACCAGCCGACGAAGACACAGGCGACCAGCGCAATGACGAGGCTGAGGTTCAGCGGCGACGACGGCAGCTCATAACCCAGGGCCGCGGCGATCTGGTGCAGGGCCGGCATGCGGGCGCTCTCGGCGAACTCGGCCGACTCGACCGACATGCTGCCGGCCGGCCGCAGCCAGTTCACCAGCAGATAGGCGTTCAGCGCGGCGCCGAGGAAATTGAACATGATCGTCGTGATGACGATATGGCTGCCGCGCCAGGCCTGCAGATAGGCCGGCAGCGCCGCCCACAGCATGCCGAAGAAGGCGGCGGCGACGACGAGCAGCGGCAACAGCACGATGGCCGGCAGCTTGGCGCCCAGCCACAGCGCGACAAAGGCCACGCCCACACCGCCCAGCGTCGCCTGGCCTTCGCCGCCGATGTTGAACAGGCCGGCATGGATGGCCACCGCGACTGCGAGGCCGGTGAAGATGAAAGTCGTCGCGTAGTAGAGCGAATAGCCCAGGCCGCGCACACTGCCCAGGGCGCCGTTGAGCAGCACCGTCAGCGCCTGCCAGGGGCTGTGGCCGATGACCATGACGACGAGGCCGGCCACGACCAGGGCGATGGCGAGGTTCCACAGCGGCAGCAGGCCGATGTCGATCCAGCGGGGAAGTTGGATGGGTTGGCTCATGCAGCCACTCGTTCTTCTTGTGCGGCCATCAAGAGGCCGAGGCGTTTTTCATCGCAGTCTTCGATGGCCAGCTCACCGGTGATGCGGCCGCAGTTCATGACGACGACGCGGTCGGCCAGGGCCAGGATCTCGTCCAGCTCGCTGCTGACCAGCAGCACGGCGCAGCCCGCGTCACGCAGGGCGCGCAACTGGCCGTGGATGAATTCGATGGCACCGATGTCCACGCCGCGGGTGGGCTGGCCCACCAGCAGCACGGTCGGCTGCTCGCCGATCTCGCGGGCCAGGATGAGCTTCTGCTGATTGCCGCCGGAGAACTTGGAAGAGCCCAGGTTCTCGTCGCGCGGGCGCACGTCGAAGCGCTCCTGCATGGCGCGGGTCGCATCGCGCATGGCGGCGTGGTGCATGGATGCGCCCTTGCGGTACTTGGGCAGCCCCTGGTAGCCCAGCACGGCGGATTCCCAGGCCGGGAAGCTCATGACCAGGCCCACGGCATGCCGGTCCTCGGGCACATGGGCCAGGCGCAGCGGGCGGGCCTGGGCGGTATCCAGCCAGGCCTCGGGCGTGAAGGACTGGCCGCCCAGCTCCAGCCGGCCGCCCTCGGGTGCACGCAGGCCGGACAGCACCTCCAGCAACTCGCTCTGGCCGTTGCCCGACACGCCGGCCACGCCGACGATCTCACCGGCCTTCAGCGTCAGGCTGACGTTCTTCAGCGCGGGCACACCGTTGGCGTGCTTCAGGCTCAGGCCGGCAGCCTGCAACCGCACTTCGCCGGCATGCACTTCCAGGCCTTCCGGGCGGCCCAGCGTGACCTTGCGGCCGACCATGGATTCGGCGAGCGACTCCTCGCTCCAGGCCTCGATGCCGCGCGTCTCGACGACCTGACCGGCGCGCATCACCGTGACGGCACTGCACAGGCTCATCACCTCGCGCAGCTTGTGCGTGATGAGGATGATGGTCGTGCCGCGCTCCTTCAGGCGGCGCAGCGTGACGAAGAGCTGGTCGGTCTCCTGCGGTGTCAGCACCGCCGTCGGCTCGTCCAGGATCAGGATCCTGGCGCCGCGGTACAGCGCCTTGAGGATCTCGAGCCGCTGCAGTTCGCCCACCGGCAGGTCGCTGACCAAGGCGTCGAGGTGGACCTGCAGGCCGGTCTCGGCCATCAGCGCTTCCAACTTGGCGCGCACCTTGGCCTTGGAGGCGGCGAGGAAGAAGCCGCCCTCGGCGCCCAGCATGATGTTTTCCAGGCAGCTCAACGTGTCGACCAGCATGAAGTGCTGGTGGACCATGCCGATGCCCAGGCCAATGGCCTGCTGCGAGTTGGCGATGTGAACCTGCTGGCCGTTGACCTCGATGGTTCCCGAGTCGGCGTGGTAGTAGCCGTACAGGATGGCCATCAGCGTGCTCTTGCCCGCACCGTTCTCGCCGACGAGGCCATGCACGGCGCCCGCGGCGATGTCGAAGGACACCTCGCGGTTGGCTTGCACGGCGCCGAAGCGCTTGGAGATACCCTGAAGGCGGACGGCGATAGCGGTCATGTGCGAAGGCTGAGTCTGAATCAGTGGGGGACGAAGCTGCCGGCGGGTACGCCGACAGGTCCATCCCGCAAGGCCATCAGAATTTGCAGGCGTTGTCCGCCATGTAGTCGGCCACCTTCACCTTGCCGGCAATGATGTCGGCCTTCACGGCATCGACCTTGGCCTTCAGCGCCGGGTTCAGCAGCTTGGCGTTGTTCTCGTCGGCGGCGTAGTCCACGCCGCCTTCCTTCAGGCCCAGCACCTGCACGCCGGGCTTCCAGCCCTTGAGCACGTTGTAGACGGCGACGTCCACGCGCTTGACCATGGAGGTCAGCATGGTGCCGGGCTGGATGTGGTTCTGGTTGCTGTCCACGCCGATGGCGAGCTTGCCTGCGTCCTTGGCCGCCTGGTAGACGCCCACGCCCGTGCCGCCGGCCGCAGCGAAGACGACGTCCGAACCCTTGGCGAACTGGGCCTTGGCGAGTTCACCGCCGCGCGTCGGGTCGTTCCAGGCCGTGGACGTGGTGCCCGTCATGTTCGAGAACACCTCGATCTTCGGGTTGGTGACCTTGGCGCCCTGCTCGTAGCCGCACTGGAACTTGCGGATCAGCGGGATGTCCATGCCGCCGACGAAGCCGACCTTGCCGGTCTTGCTGACCAGGGCGGCCATGGCGCCGACCACATAGCTGCCCTCATGCTCCTTGAAGAGCGTGGACTGCACATTGGGCAGGTCGACCTTGGCGTCGATGATGGCGAACTGGGTTTTCGGGAAGTCCTTGGCCACCTGCTGCAGGGCCGACGCCTGGGCGAAGCCGATGCTGATGATGGGGCTGGCACCCCGCTCGGCCATGCGGCGGATGGCCTGCACGCGCTGGGTGTCGTTGCTGATCTCGAACTCGAGATAGGTCTTGCCGGTCTCCTTCTTCCACTGCTCGGCACCCTGGTAGCCGGCCTGGTTGAAGGATTTGTCGAACTTGCCGCCCATGTCGAAGATCACCGCGGGCTGCTGGGCCTGGGCCTGGGCCATGGCCGACGCCAGCAACAGCGGCAGGGCAGCAAGACGGGGCAGAGAAGAAGTCATGGGGCGGACTCGGGCAAGGCGAAAGGGGCGCATTGTAGAAAACATCCCTCAAGTTTTACTGGGTAGGAAAATACCGATTCACCCGGCCTTGGCATGACGCAACCGGCGGTGAGCCGCCCGGGCATGGGGCAGCCACCCCAGTGTCGCCCAACGTCGCCACATCAAAAGGCCGCGAATCCATTCATCAGCGGCATAAGCAATCCACACGCCAACCAGGCCCCACCCCAGGTAAACCCCAAGAAACCAGCTGCCGCCGGCCAGCACGATGACCATGGAGGCCGAGCCCACCATCACGGGGTAGCGGGCATCCCCGGTTGCGCGCAGCGCATTGATGACGACGAGGTTGAAGGAGCGCCCCGGCTCGACGAGCACCGTCCACCACAGCAGGGTGCAGCCCAGCGCGACGATGCCCGGGTCGGACGTGAAGCGGGTCAACAGCCAAGGGCCGGCCAGTGCAAAGGCACTCGAGACGATCAGCGCCAGAGCTATGCCCAAGGCCAGCGAACGCCGCACCAGGCGGTTGGCCGCATGCAGCTTGCCCGCGCCGATCATGTGGCCGACCATGATCTCGACCGCGAAGCTGATGGCCAGGCTGAACATCAGGATCACGTGCAGGAATTGCATCGTGTAGGCATGCGTCGCCAGCGCATGGGCGCCGAGCTGGGCGATGGCGGCCAGGCTGGTCATGAAGGCCAGGCGCCAGGAGATGTTCTCGGCCGCGCCGGGAATGCCGATGTGCAGCACGGTCTTCAGCGGCGCGCGCACCAGCCGCCACCAGTCCGCCGCGCGCAGGCGCAGGTTCAGGCGCGTGCGCCACAGCAGGATGTGCGCTGCCAGGCCGAAACCGCGCCCCAGGGCGCAGGCCAGCGCATAACCCACCAGCCCCAGGCGCGGCATGGCCAGCAGGGCCACCACCAGCGTGATGACCTGGATGACGATGACGACGGCCAGCGCCTCGCGGCTGCGCAGATGGGAGCGCATGACGCTGGACATATTGGCGTTCCAGGCGTCCAGCATCAGCGCCGGCGCCAGCGCCTGCAGCAGCACCTTGGCCAGCGGCGCGACCTCGGGCGGCGCGTTCACCAGCGTCAGCAAGGGGCCGGCGGCCAGCAGCGCCACGACGGCACCGCCCACGCCCAGCCAGGTGCTGGCGCCGACCACAGCGCGCGCCACCGCGTCGGCCTGGTCGCGCCGGCCGGCACCCAGGGCCTGAGTGACCGCGACGCTGACGCCGGCGCCAATGACGCGGAACAGAACGAAGACCGCGGCGAAGACCTGGTTGGCCAGACCGAAGGCGGCGCCGCTGTTGTCGGACAGGCGGGCGGCCAGCCCCGTGCCGATGATGCCGATGCCGATGCCCAGCAGCAGCTCCAGCAGCATCGGCCAAGTCAGCGCGAACAAGCGCGGGCGAGCAGACCAGGCGGTCATAACCAAGTCTTAACGACGGGATTCACACAAGTCACGACAAGCTCGCCAGAATGGTTAGGGTCCATTGACCTGTGAATCGTCCCCGCGCTGGGGTGGCCAAGGGTGCAGAGCTAGGCGCAGTCCGCCGCTCAGGCTGGCCGCCTGGGCAAGGGCTGCAACAACGCGCTGCGCCCTTGGCCACCCCAGCCCGAAGGGTGAGGTCCCGCTCAGGGCCAACTCGTTGTTGCAAGTGCTCGCCGGGTCACCAACCCGACTGCGCCTTGCGCCTAGATTTGGCCCTGAGCGGGACCTCACGCGGGGACGACTCACAGGCCAATAGACCCCAGTCATCCTATAGGAGTAACCATGCCGAAACCCGCGGCTCACGCGTTTGCCGACACCCAGACCCAGTTCAAGCTTGCCACCGGCAAGTCTGGCCAGCTGTTCTCCCTACCCAAGCTGGCCGAGACCTTCCCGAACGTGTCGCGCATGCCCATCTCCATGCGCATCGTGCTCGAAAGCGTGCTGCGCAACTGCGACGGCAAGAAGGTGACGGCCGAGCACGTCGAGCAGCTCGCCAACTGGAAGCCCAACGCCGCCCGCGTTGACGAGATTCCCTTCGTCGTCGCCCGCGTCGTGCTGCAGGACTTCACCGGCGTGCCGCTGCTGGCCGATCTCGCCGCCATGCGCAACGTGGCGGCCGCGATGGGCAAGAACCCCAAGGCCATCGAGCCGCTGGTGCCGGTGGACCTGGTCGTCGACCACAGCGTCATGATCGACTACTACGGCACCAAGAAGTCGCTGGACCTGAACATGAAGCTGGAGTTCGAGCGCAACCGCGAGCGCTACGAGTTCATGAAATGGGGCATGCAGGCCTTCGACACCTTCGGCGTCGTGCCGCCGGGCTTCGGCATCGTCCACCAGGTCAACCTCGAGTACCTGGCCCGCGGCGTGCACAAGGGCAAGGACGGCGTCTACTACCCCGACAGCCTGGTCGGCACCGACAGCCACACGACCATGATCAATGGCATCGGCGTCGTCGGCTGGGGCGTGGGCGGCATCGAGGCCGAGGCCGGCATGCTGGGCCAGCCGGTCTATTTCCTGACCCCCGACGTCGTCGGCTTCGAGCTGACCGGCAAGTTGCGCGAAGGCGTGACGGCCACCGACCTGGTGCTGACCGTCACCGAGATCCTGCGCAAGCACAAGGTTGTCGGCAAGTTCGTCGAGTTCTTCGGCGAAGGCACCCGCACCCTGGCCCTGCCCGACCGCGCCACGATTGCCAACATGGCGCCCGAATACGGCGCCACCATGGGCTTCTTCCCGGTTGACGAGAAGACCGTCGACTACTTCAAGGGCACAGGCCGGACCAACGCCGAGATCGAGGCCTTCGAGGCCTACTGGAAGGCGCAGGGCATGTTCGGCGTGCCCAAGGCCGGCGACATCGACTTCACCTCGGTCGTGTCGCTGGACCTCGGCACCGTCGCGCCCAGCCTGGCCGGGCCGAAGCGTCCGCAGGACCGCATCGAGATCACCAACCTGTCCAGCACCTTCGGCGAACTCTTCAGCAAGCCCATCGCCGAGAACGGCTTCAACCAGCCGGCCGAAAAGCTGGCCCAGCCTTTCGTCACCGAGTCGGGCATCCCGGTGAAGAACGGTGACGTGCTGATCGCCGCCATCACCTCCTGCACCAACACCAGCAACCCCGGCGTGCTGCTGGCCGCAGGTCTCTTGGCCAAGAAGGCGGTGGAAGCCGGCCTCACGGTCGCGCCTCATATCAAGACCTCGCTGGCCCCGGGTTCGCGCATCGTCACCGAATACCTGGAGAAGGCGGGGCTGCTGCCCTATCTGGAGAAGCTGGGCTTCAACGTCGCGGCCTATGGCTGCACGACCTGCATCGGCAATGCCGGCGACCTGACGCCGGAGCTGAACAAGCTCATCCAGGACAACGACCTCGTCTGCGCCGCCGTGCTGTCGGGCAATCGCAACTTCGAGGCCCGCATCCACCCCAACCTGAAGGCCAACTTCCTGGCCAGCCCGCCGCTGGTCGTCGCCTATGCCATCGCCGGCAACGTCAGGCGAGACCTGATGACCGAGCCTGTCGGCTACGACAAAAAGGGCAAGCCGGTCTATCTCGGCGACATCTGGCCCAGCAGCGACGAGATCTATGCGCTGATGAAGTTCGCGATGAACGCCAAGGCCTTCAAGGAGAACTACGACAAGGTCGCCAAGCAGCCCGGCAAGCTCTGGGACGCGATCAAGGGCGTCAAGGGCCAGGTCTACAACTGGCCCAAGAGCACCTATATCGCCCAGCCGCCCTTCTTCGAGGGCTTCACGATGGTGCCGCCGGCGCTGGTGTCGGGCGTCAAGGGCGCCAAGGTCATGGCGCTGTTCGGCGACTCCATCACCACCGACCACATCAGCCCCGCGGGCTCGTTCAAGGAAACCACGCCGGCCGGCAAGTTCCTGACCGAGAACGGCGTGCTCAAGGCCGACTTCAATTCCTACGGCGCCCGCCGTGGCAACCACGACGTGATGATGCGCGGCACCTTCGCCAATGTGCGCGTGAAGAACCTGATGCTGCCGGCGCGGCCCGACGGCTCGCGCGAGGAAGGCGGCTACACGCTCAAGGACGGCCTGCAGACCACCATCTACGACGCCGCGATGGCCTATATCCAGGAGGGCACGCCCACCGTCATCTTTGCCGGCGAGGAGTACGGCACCGGATCGAGTCGGGATTGGGCCGCCAAGGGCACCCAGCTGCTGGGCATCAAGGCCGTCATTGCCAAGAGCTTCGAGCGCATCCACCGCAGCAACCTGATCGGCATGGGCGTGCTGCCGCTGCAGTTCAAGACCGGCGCGAGCTGGGAGTCACTGGGCCTGACCGGCGCCGAGACGATAGACATCACGTTGGCCAACGAGATCAAACCTCAAGGCGACGCGGTCATGACGATCACCCGCCCGGACGGCAGCACGCAGTCCGTCGTGCTGACCCTGCGCATCGACACCGCCATCGAGGTCGACTACTACTTCCACGGCGGCATCCTGCCTTTTGTCCTCAGACAGCTGCTCGCTGCCTGAGGACGCAGGCAAACCTGCTGTCATGTCAATCGCCGCGCGACCGCGCGGCGAGGTCCTCAGGCAATTGCTCGCCGCCTGACGCCACGGTCAAGGCCCCAAGCCTGGGGAGCCAGCGCTTTCGCGAGCGCTGGCTCCTTTTTTTCATGGTTCGCCCTGTCTAGACAACTACGCAGCAGGTTTCAGGGACAGGCTTGTCCCAGGACGCGCCGGCTGCGCAGCTCACCAGAATCCGCGACTTCTTCAACCCAGTGCCCCCATCGGGGCCGACAGGAGCTTGCATGAAGACCTGGTTCAAGTTGACCGCCGCCGCCTTTGCCGTTGTCGCCACGAGCGCCAGCTATGCCGCCGGCACCGAATGCCTGGATGTGCGCCTGAGCAGCGCCAATCCCGTCGTCAACGGCGACGTGGACGTCCACGTGGGCGTCGCCGTGACCAACCGCTGCCGCAGCGCGGTGCAAGTGCTGCGCTGGCAGCTGCCCAGCGACTCCATGAGCGGCGCGCTGTTCACCGTGACCCGCGACGACCGGCCGGTGCGCTACACCGGCGCCGTCATCAAGCGCGCCGCGCCCCAGGCCAAGGACTATGTCGAGATCGCCGCCGGCGCGACGCTGAACTACGAGGTGGAACTGACCGGCCACTATGACTTCAGCAAGAACGGCCGCTACGCGATCGAGTTCCACAGCGACCGCGGCACCCATGGCTCGGGCGCCCAGTCCCTGCACAGCGCCGCCGCCACCTATCTGTGGACGCAAGGCCGCAACGAGAAGCTCGATGCCGCCAGCGCCGATGGTGGGGACGTGGCCACCACGGCGCGCACCGATGCTACGGCCTTGGCGGCCAGCATCTCCTACACCGGCTCCTGCACCAGCAGCCAGAAGTCCTCGCTGGCCTCGGCCGTCACGGCGGCCACCAACTACGCGGCCAGCTCGACCACCTACCTCAACGGCACGCCGTCGGGCACGGCGCGCTACACGACCTGGTTCGGCGCCTACACGTCCTCGCGTTGGGCCACGGCCCGGGACCACTACACCAAGGCCCGCAACGCCTTCCAGGGCGCCGCGCTGACGCTGGACTGCAGTTGCAAGGACAGCGGCACCTATGCCTATGTCTACCCGACCCAGCCGTACAAGATCTACGTCTGCGGCGCCTTCTGGAGCGCGCCGATGACGGGTACGGACAGCAAGGGCGGCACGCTGGTGCACGAGATGATGCATTTCAACGTCATCGCCGGCACCGACGACTGGGCCTATGGCCAGAGCGCGGCCAAGAGCCTGGCCAAGTCCAACCCGACCAAGGCCCTGGACAACTCGGACAACCACGAGTACTTCGCCGAGAACACGCCCTTCCAGAACTGAGTCCGGATCGACAACCACCGTCAGGCCAGGCGGTGGACAGGAGTTCCCTCGTGTTGGCGCCGCCCTCGGGCGGCGCCCTTTTTTTTGGGGGGCTGCCGAGGGCTCGCGCCTCGGCTAGGCTGCCGGCCATGATGCGCCCTCACCTGCTCGCCGCAGCCTTTGCGCTGTTCGCCACCAGCCCCCTGACCATGGCCGCCCCCATCCCATCCACCGAGCTGAGCTGCCAGTTCCAGGCCACCGCCAAGCCCGACGGGCAGGTGGCGCTGCAGTTCAAGCTGAGCAACACCGGCAAGCGCAGCCTGCACCTGCTGCGCTGGGGCAGCCCCTTCGAGGGCGCCTGGTTCGGCCCCTTCGTCAAGGCCAGCACGGCGCAGGGCGAACTGGCCTTCCAGGGTGCGATGCGCAAGCGCGGCGATCCTTCGGCCGAGGACTATCTGCACCTGCCCGCCGGCCAGAGCCTGAGCGCTGAGCTGACGCTGAACGACGCCTTCGCACTACCGCCCACCGGCGTGCTGCGCCTGAAGGCCAGCTGGCATTGGCATGACGTGATGAGCCGCGGCACACCCCCGCGGCCGCGTGCCCGGCACCAGGGCCTGGACCAGGACTGCGGCGAAGTCACGCTGACACGTTGACTGCACTGACGAACGACACCCGCGCGGGCTGGCGCTACGCTCTCGCCCCTTCGCCGCACACGCTCCCCAATGCACCGCCTTCCCGGCCTCGACCTCCTGCGCAGCATCGCCATCGTCTGGGTGATGTTTTTCCACACCTTCCTCATCGGCGGCCTGGGGCCGGACTGGACCTGGCTGACCCGCTTCGGCTGGGCCGGCGTGGACATCTTCTTCGTGCTCAGCGGTTTCCTGATCGGCTCGCAGCTGCTGCGCACGCTGCAGCGTGGCGAGGCCCTGCGCCTGAGCGATTTCTACTGGCGCAGGGCCTGGCGCATCCTGCCGGCCTTCGCCGTCGTGCTGGCCGTCTATGTCGCCTTCCCCGTGCTGCGCGAAGAGCCGAATCTGGAAGCCTGGTGGCAGTTCGCCAGCTTCACGCTGAACCTGCTGATCGACTACGGCCACAACCAGGCCTTCTCGCACGCCTGGTCGCTGTGCGTGGAAGAGCATTTCTATCTGTGCTTCCCGCTGCTCGCCTGGTGGTTCACGCGCCGGCCCTCGGCGCCACGCTTCATCGGCTTGTGCGCCCTGCTGGTGCTCGGCGGCATCGCGTTGCGCGCCGGCGTCTGGCTGCACAACGACGCCCTCCAGCCGCAGCGCAACTGGTTCATCGAGGACATCTACTACCCGACCTGGATGCGCCTGGACGGCCTGCTGGTGGGCGTCATGCTGGCGACCATCCATGTCTACCGTCCGCAGTGGTGGGCCAGGTTGCAGGCGCGCTCGACGTTGCTGACGGTCGCCGGCCTGGCCACCGCCGCCCTCGCCTTCGCGCTGTTCCGGGAGCGCACCGGCCTCATCGCCAACGCCATCGGCTGGCCGCTGCTGTCCTGGGGCTTCGGCCTGCTGGTGCTGGCCGCCACCTCGCGGCAGGGCTGGCTGGGCCGCTGGGCCGTGCCCGGCGCCGGCTGGCTGGCCGCTGTCTCCTACAGCCTGTATCTCAGCCACAAGCTCGCGATGCACGCCGTCCAGACCTGGATCGCACCCGCGTTGCCGCTGCAGGGGCTGGCCTTGTTCCCGGTCTATGCCGTCGTCATCCTGGCCGTGGGCGCCGCCCTGCACTACCTGGTCGAGAAGCCCGGCCTGCAGCTGCGCGACCGGCTGGCCCGCTCGCCGCGAGCCGTTGAAGCTGGCAGCATGCCGGCATGACGATCCAGCCCGGCTCCGAACTCCATCTGCGCGACCTCGCGCGCCTGCGCCGCGTGCGCGACCGCATCGACCGCGAGTACGCCCAACCCCTGGACGTCGAGGCCCTGGCCCACGGCGTGCACATGTCGGGCGGCCACCTGAGCCGGCAGTTCCGCATTGCCTATGGCGAGTCGGTCTACAGCTATCTGATGACGCGGCGCATCGAGCGCGCGATGGCCCTGCTGCGGCGTGGCGACGTGAGCGTCACCGAGGCCTGCTTCACCGTGGGCTGTTCGTCGCTGGGCACCTTCAGCACCCGCTTCAGCGAGCTGGTGGGCCAATCGCCGAGCGCCTACAAGCGCGACCAGGCCCTGGCCACGCAAGGCATGCCGGCCTGCGTCGCACGCCAGGTGACCAAACCGATCAGGAATCGAGAAGCGCCGCAGGAGAGCGAAACCTAGACTTCTTTCCGTGCCCTAACCACTCTCACGGAGATCCCCAAATGGACATCAGCATTCACTCCAGCTTCCTGCCCCAATCCGACCCGGAAGCGTCGCTGGCCTTCTACCGCGACACCCTCGGTTTCGAGGTGCGCAACGACGTCGGCTACAACGGCCTGCGCTGGATCACGGTCGGCCCGGCCGGCCAGCCCAACACCTCCATCGTGCTGCACCCGCCGGCCGTCACGCCCGGCATCACCGAGGACGAGCGCCGCACCATCAACGAGATGATGGCCAAGGGCACCTTCGGCATGCTGATCCTGGCCACCGCCGACCTGGACAAGACCTTCGCCAAACTGCAGGCCGAGGACGCCGAGATCGTCGAGGAGCCGACGATGCAGCCCTATGGCGTGCGTGACTGCGCGGTGCGCGACCCCGCAGGCAATCTGCTCCGCATTCAAGAGCGTCGCTGAGCATGGGAGGCGCTGACAACCACGACCGCATCCGCGTCCAGGGCGCGCGCGAGAACAACCTCAAGGATGTCAGCGTCGACATCCCCAAGCGGCGGCTGACGGTGTTCACCGGCGTGTCGGGCTCGGGCAAGAGCTCTCTCGTCTTCGGCACCATCGCGGCGGAGTCGCAGCGCCTCATCAACGAGACCTACAGCGCCTTCGTGCAGGGCTTCATGCCGACACTGGCGCGGCCCGAGGTGGACGTGCTGGAGGGCATCACCACGGCCATCATCGTCGACCAGGAGCGCATGGGCGCCAACGCCCGCTCCACGGTCGGCACGGCGACCGACGCCAACGCCATGCTGCGCATCCTGTTCAGCCGCGTCGGCAAGCCCCACATCGGCCCGCCCAGCGCCTTCGCCTTCAATGTGCCGTCGGTGCAGGCCACCGGCGTCATCACCGTCGACAAGGGCGGCGCCAGCAAGGCCGTCAAGCAGACCTTCTCGCGCACCGGCGGCATGTGCCCGCGCTGCGAAGGCATGGGCTCGGTGTCGGACTTCGACCTCGACCAGCTGTTTGATGCCAGCAAGTCCCTCAACGGCGGCGCCATCAACATCCCCGGCTACAGCATGGAAGGCTGGTATGGCCGCATCTTCCGCGGCTGTGGCTTCTTCGACCCCGACAAGCCCATCGCCAAGTTCACCAAGCGCGAGCTGCACGACCTGCTGCACAAGGAAGCGACCAAGATCAAGGTCGACGGCATCAACCTGACCTATGCCGGCCTGATCCCGTCGATCCAGAAGTCGTTTTTGTCCAAGGACGTCGACGCACTGCAGCCGCATATCCGCGCCTTCGTCGACCGCGTCATCACCTTCCAGACCTGCCCCGAATGCCACGGCACGCGGCTCAGCGAGGCGGCACGGTCCTGCAAGATCGGCAAGCACAGCATCGCCGACGCCTGCGCCATGCAGATCAGCGACCTGGCCGACTGGGTGCGAGGGCTGAAGGGCGCCGAAGTCGCGCCGCTGCTGAAGGCACTGGGCCATCTGCTCGACGCCTTCGGCGAGATCGGCCTGGGCTATCTGTCGCTGGACCGGCCGACCGGCACACTGTCGGGCGGCGAGGCCCAGCGGGTGAAGATGATCCGCCACCTCGGCTCGTCGCTGACCGACGTCAGCTATGTCTTCGACGAGCCCACCACCGGCCTGCACCCGCACGACATCCAGCGCATGAACGGCCTGCTGCGGCGCCTGCGCGACAAGGGCAACACCGTCCTCGTCGTCGAGCACAAGCCCGAGGTCATCGCGATTGCCGACCATGTCGTCGACCTCGGGCCCGGCGCCGGTGCGGCGGGTGGAGAGGTGGTCTTTGAGGGCTCGGTCGCCGGCCTGCGCAAGAGCGGCACGCTGACCGGCCGGCATCTGGACGACCGCGCAGCGTTGAAAGACAAGCTGCGAAAGCCCGCTGGCGCGCTGAAGATTCGCGGCGCCATCACGCACAACCTGCAGAAGGTCAATGTCGACATTCCGCTGGGCGTGCTCTGCGTCGTCACCGGCGTGGCCGGCTCGGGCAAGAGCTCGCTGATCCATGGCTCGGTGTCCAAGCTGGACGGCGTCGTCGCCATCGACCAGGCCGCCATCCGCGGCTCGCGGCGCAGCAACCCGGCCACCTACACCGGCCTGCTCGACCCCATCCGCAGCGCCTTCGCCAAGGCCAATGGCGTCAAGCCCGCGCTGTTCAGCGCCAACTCCGAGGGCGCCTGCCCGACCTGCAACGGCAATGGCCTGATCTTCACGGACCTGGGGCCCATGGCCACGGTGTCGACCGTTTGCGAGGACTGCGGCGGCAAGCGCTTCCAGAACGCGGTGCTCGAGTACAAGCTGGGTGGCAAGGACATCAGCGAGGTGCTGGCCATGTCGGTGGCCGAGGCGGCGGCGTTCTTCGCCAAGCTCACGCCCGCTGCGCATGCGATTCTGGAAAGGCTGTCAGACGTCGGCCTGGGCTATCTCAGCCTCGGCCAGCCGCTGACCACCCTGTCGGGCGGCGAACGCCAGCGCCTCAAGCTCGCCACGCAGATGGCAGAAAAGGGCGACGTCTATGTCCTGGACGAGCCTACCGCCGGCCTGCATCTGGCCGATGTGGCGCAACTGCTCGGCCTGCTGGACCGGCTCGTGGACGCCGGCAAGTCCGTCATCGTCATCGAGCACCACCAGGCCGTCATGGCGCATGCCGACTGGATCATCGACCTGGGGCCGGGCGCCGGGCATGACGGCGGCAAGGTCGTCTTTGAAGGGACGCCAGCGGCGCTCATCAAAGCGCGGTCGACGCTGACCGGCGAGCACCTGGCGGACTACGTCGGCGCGAAAGCGCTCAAACCTGCACGGGCACGCTGATCTCGAACCAGAACCGGCTGCCCTGGGCCAGCCGACTCTCCAGCTGGATCTCGCCGCCCATCATGCGCACCAGCTGGCGGCTGATGGCCAGGCCCAGACCGGTGCCGCCGACGCGCTGCTCGGCACTGCCGGCCTGCTCGAAGGGCTCGAACAGGCGTGCGGCCTGGTCTTCGGCGATGCCGACGCCGGTGTCCTGCACTTCGAAGCACAGTCGCACATGGCCCGGCTCCGTGTCGGCCAACGGTGGCAGTGCACGCACCATCAGCAGCACGCCCCCCACGTGGGTGAACTTGACCGCATTGCCCAGCAGGTTCAACAGGATCTGGTTGAGCCGCTTCTCGTCGGCCAGCACGACGGCCGGCAGATTGGCGTCGTGCTGGAGATCCAGCGTGATGTGCTTGTCCTCGGCCATCACGCGCACGATGTCGACGACGGCCTGCAGGCGCGGGACGAGCTCGACGGGGCCGATGCGCAGCTCAGCCTTGCCGGCCTCGATGCGCGACAGGTCCAGGATGTCGACGATCAGCGTCAGCAGGTGCTGGCCGCTGCTGTGGATGATGTCCAGGCCATTGCGCTGTTTGGGCGTCAGGCCGTTGTCCATCTTCAGGATCTGCGCATAGCCCATGACGGCGTTCAGCGGCGTGCGCAGCTCATGGCTCATGCGCGCCAGGAACTGGCTCTTGGCGCGGCTGGCGATCTCGGCGCGCTCCTTGGCGTCGCTGAGTTCCAGCGTGCGCTCGCGCACCAGATCCTCGAGGTGGTCGCGGTGGGCGCCGAGTTCGGTCTCGCGTTCCTGCAGCGCCGTGATCATGCGGTTGAAGGTCTCGGCCATCGCCGCGATGTCGCGCGGGCCGCCCGCCGGCGCGCGGGCGTCGCTGTCGCCAAGCTCCACCCTCTCCATGGCCTGGGACAAGGCACCCAGCGGCCGCGTGAGCCGCAGGATCAGGAAGCGCACCGCCAGCAGGAAGACCGTCGCGAACAGCACGGCCACGCCGAAGTTGGCGAGGAAGAGCGAGGCCTGGGTGCGGTGCAGCGTCGCCTTGCTCAGCACGATGCGCACATGGCCCAGCAACTGGGCCGGGCGCAGGGTCACGTCAAAGGGGGAGGCCTCGGGGCGGGTCCAGACCGGCGCGGCGAAGGCCCAGCTGTCCTCGGTCTCCTGATCGAGCCAGGGCTCGCTGGCCGCGGGGTCAGGCGTTGCCGGCGACGTCGCCGTGGGCAGGCGGTCCCGTTCGGGGCCGAGCGCCAGCAGCAGCCGGCCCTTGGTGTCGCGGATCTCGATGCCCATCACATCCGGGAAGGCCAGCGATGCGCGCACAGCCTCCTCCGCGTTGTCGGCTGCGGCATAGAGCAGGGCCAGCGAGCTGTTGGATGCCAGGTTGGCCGCGACGCGCCCCCCCTGCTCCATCAGCATGGCCCGCACCTGGCGGCCGCCCTGCCAGGCGTTGACGGCGGCCATCAGCAGGGCCAGGCAGAGGGTGCCCAGCGCGACGGCCACGGTCAGATGGCGGCGAAAGGAGGTTTCCCTGAGCCAGCGTGCGTAGACGCGCAGCGGCCAGGGGCGCTGCGGCGGCGGGGCCAGGGGCACGCGCTCATCCCGGAGGATGGCGGGTGGCTGGCTGTCCAGTGGAAGGGGTGGCGTCAAGCTGGGCCTCAGCTGGTGGGGTAGACCAGATCGAATCCCGACTGCACCGAGGCGACGTCAAGCCCCAGGTGCGCGGCGGTACGGATGTTGATGGCGGCCCGCGCCTGGCGCAACGGCAGCACGCCGGCCACGCCCGTCTTGGGGCTGGCGGCCAGGCGCTGCGCCGACACGGCCAGCGAGCGCCCAAGTTCGTGGTTGTCCGGGTAGAGGGAAAACAGCGCACCGCGCTTCACATGGGCCAGGTGGCTGGAGAACACGGCGATGTTGCGGTTCCAGCCCTCCTTCAGCACCAGCGTGAGCACGACGTTGTCGTCCACCGTCGTCGGGTCCTGCGGCAGCCAGACGGCGTCGCGGGCGGCATCGGCCGAGGCCAGCAGCTGCGAGTAGGCGCGCAGGGCCTCGGCCTGGTCGGCGGCCTCCTGGGCCAACAGCTCCAGGCCTTCGGCGCGCGCCGCCTCCCGCGCCAGCTTCACCAGCCAGGCATTCAGCTTGGGGTCGTAGACCAGATGCACGCGCCGCGTGCCCGGCTTCAGGCGCTTGAGCCGCGCCAGCAGCAGCGCCGGGTCGGGCGCCAGCGTGTGGATGGGGAAGCTGCGCGCCTCCGATTCCTGCACCGACACGACGCAGCCCACCATCACCGCCAGCTCATCCGCCAAGGCAGCCGCGACGCGCATGCCGCCACGACCCAGGCCAATCAGCACCTTGACGTCGCGCTTGCGCACATCGTCGGCGACCTGCGCCGGGCTGGCGTTGTTGGCGATCGCAAAGCTCGTCACCGCACCTCCCAGCTTGTCCTCTATGCCTTCGATGATGCTCGTGAAGACCTGGCGGAAGGGGTCACCCAGCTCCGGGTAGACGACCACCAGTTGCCGCCCGAGCTCGGCCGCGGATGCGCCGCCGCCACCGGCCAACGCCATGGCACCGCCCAAGGCCTGTCGCAACAGGGCGCGGCGCGTGGCTTGGACGGGGCAAACGGGCTCAGTCAAGGAAAGCGTGTTGGATGGAGGCGCATTGAGGGGCAGGAGGGGTGGGCGGCATTATGCAAAGGGGCCGGGTTCAGAACCGGACCATGGCCTGCACATGAGTGGCCCGCGGGTAGACCGGCAGATCGTTGACGATGCCACCGCCGCAGCGGCTGGCGCGTGCCGGCCGCGATGCTCACCGAGCGCCGGTCGCTGCGGGCGATGGGCAGTCCGTCTTCGTCGGTCTGCGCGGCGGCATGGCCGGGCGCCGAGGCCCATGCGATGGCCGCACCGGCAAGCACCCGTCGCCGCAAGATGCGGCAAGTGGCTTGGGGCGGGCAACCAGGGGGCAATCAAATCGGCTTCAGGGGCACGGCAACGCCGGGCGCGGCGTGCGGCATTATGCAGACGCCCCCAGCCCCGACAGCCCTGTGGCGCCGCTTGTCGGGCAGAGTTCACGAAGCGCCACGATCCCCTGCCACAAGCCTCCTGGCACCACCGCGGCGACAGCACAATACGCGCCCATTCACCGCCCTCGTCGGAGAAGCTGGCAATGAGACCTTTCCTTGGTTTGGTGATTCTGGGTAGCGCCTGCTGGACGGCAGGGCTGCCGGTCGCTTTCGCGCAGGCACCGAGCGAAGAGGAAGAACTGGCGCAGATCTACGGCGACAAGACCACCATCAGCATCGCCACCGGCACCGCCCAGACCTTGCGGCGCGCGCCTGCGGTTGCCACCGTCATCACCGCCCAGGACATCGCGGCCATGGGCGCCGCCGACCTGGATGAGGTGCTGGAGACCGTGCCGGGCCTGCATGTGAGCCGCGCCAACGGCGCCTACTCGCCGCAATACCTGATCCGCGGCGTGRCCAGCGACTTCAATCCGCAGGTGCTGATGCTGCAGAACGGCGTGCCCATGACCACGCTGTATGTCGGCAGCCGCGGCATCATCTGGGGCGGCTTGCCGCTGCAGAACATCGCGCGCATCGAGATCATCCGCGGCCCGGGCTCGGCGCTGTACGGCGCCGACGCGTACTCGGGTGTCATCAACATCATCACCAAGAGCGGCCAGGACATCCAGGGCACCGAACTGGGCCTGCGTGCCGGCTCGTTCAACACGACAGACGCCTGGCTGCAGCACGGCGGCAAGCTGGGAGCGCTGGACCTGGCGGCCTTCCTGCGCGTGGGGCGCAGCGACGGCTTCAGACGCATCGTCGAGTCGGACGCGCAGACCGGCCTGGACGCTGTCTTCGGCACCCGGGCCAGCTTGGCGCCGGGGCCGGTCAACACGGCCTATCACGCCGTCGATGGTGGCCTGGAGCTGGGTTACGGCAAGTGGCGGCTGCATGCCGGCTACAAGGACCGCCGCGACGTGGGCACGGGCGCGGGCATCGCGGGCGCCCTCGACCCCGTGGGGCGGATGGGATCCCAGCGAAAAGTCCTGGATACCGGTGTCAACGACGTCGACCTGGCGCCGGGCTGGCGCCTGAGCGCGAACGCCAGCTATCTGCACTACACGCAGAAACTGTCGGTGCCGGTCCAGCTGTTCCCGCCCGGCGCTTTTGGCGGCTCGTTCCCGAACGGCGTGTTCGGTTCGCCCAACACCTGGGAACGGCAGCTGCGCGCCTCCGCGGCCGTCAGCTACAGCGGCTGGGCCGGCCACCAATGGCGCATGGGCCTGGGCCACGATGACCTGAATCTCTACCGCACCCGGGAGTTCAGGAATTTCAACGTCATCACTTCTGGGCCTCTCACCGGCGTGCCGGTGCCCACGCCAGGTGGCCAGCTCATCGAGGCGCCGGTGAACGACTCCTTCCTGGCGCCGCACCAGCGCCGCGTCGACTACGCCTACGTCCAGGACGAATGGAGCTTCGCGCCCGACTGGACATTGACGGCCGGCGTCCGGCAGGACCGCTATTCCGATTTCGGGCGCACCACCAACCCGCGCGTCGCGCTGGTGTGGGATGCGAGCCTGGACCTCACCGCCAAGCTGCTTTACGGCAGCGCGTTCCGGGCGCCATCGCTCAACGAGCAGTACGGCGTCAACCCGGTGGCCAGCGGCAATGCGGCCATCAGGCCCGAAACCATGCGCACCGTCGAAGCGGCGCTGCAATGGCATGCCAGCCGCGAGCTGCAGCTGAACTTCAATGTCTTCCGTTACGAGATGGGAGACATCATCAAGACCACCCCCAACCCGGCGCCCGTGCCCGGCGCGACCTTCCGCAACGCCGGCTCGCAGCATGGCACCGGCGCCGAAGTGGAGTGGGTGTGGGACGCGCGGCGCGACCTGCGCTTTGCCGGCAGCTATGCCTACCAGCGCTCCATCGACGAGCTCAACCGCACCGACGCCGGCTATGCGCCGCACCAGCACCTGAACGCCCGGCTCGACTGGTCGTTCGCGGGCGGCTCCACGCTCAGCGGGCGGGTCAACCATGTGGGCGACCGCGTGCGCGCGTTCGGGGACGCGCGGCCCAACCTGCGCGGCTACACGACGCTGGACGTGAGCCTGAGGGCGCCGCTCGCCAAGACGGGCTGGGAGCTGTCCTTCGCGCTGCTGAACGCCTTCGACGCCGACGTGCGCGAGCCCAGCCTGCCCAGCGCCGGCATCGCCAACGACCTGCCGATGGCGGGCCGCTCGCTGTCGGCCCAGGCGAGTTATCGCTTCTGAGGCCACGGCCGCTTGGCCGTTCCTTCGTAGGCGATGTGCTCGCAGGACAGCGGGAACAGAGCGCCCGCCGGTCGTTCGGCCGCCTCGATGAAGCAAGGCGTCATGCCCGCCAGCAGCATCGGCACCTGGAAATGGTGGAACTCGGTGACCGACAGGCCCAGGTCTGCGGCCAACCCGGCGGTGAACGCCGCGTAGTTCATCTTCAAGCGCGCGTCGCGCGCCACCAGCAGGCGCTCGACCTCGTGCGCCAGGGCCAGGTGCGGTCCGTCGGCCAGCCCTTGTTCACGCGCAATGCCCAGCAACCAGGGCAGGCGCTCGTCGGTCGAATGGATCGGCCGGCCGTAGCCATAGATGCGGCGCTGAGCCAGCTCCTGCTGAACGATGTCAGCCAGCGACTCACCCGCGCCAACGCGGCGCTGCGCGCCGGTCAGGAAGTCGATGGCGCGCACGCAGGGATGTCCGCCGTAGACCGTCGCCTCCGACATGCCGAGCGCGGCCGAGATGCCCAGCGCCGGCGTGCTGCGCGCGCTGCCCGCCAGTGCCGCGACGCGGTTGTTCCACAGGCGCGCGTCGGGGTAGCTGGTGCAGACCCACATCGCATGCAGCAGCTTCAGCGCGGCGGCGTCGAAACGCCGGCCGGTGATCGACAGCATGTAGAGCTCGACCCAGTCTGCGTGGCGCAGATCCTGGTGCAGGTCTTGCCCGAGGAAGACGGCGCGCGTGCCGACGAAGGCCTTGCCGGCGCGTGTCTGCAGAGGCTTCATGCGGCCACCTGTTCGGCGGGATCGTTCAACAGGTCCAGCTCGAAAAAGGGGAACTGCTTGGGACCGATGCCGCGCTGCTCCAGCGCGTGCGCCGCGGCGCCGGGCAGGCGCAGCAGCAGGAAGAGCATCTCGCCCTGCTCCGGCGTGAAGCCGAGGTCGGCGAGCGCGGTGGCGGCAACGCCCGTCATCGCCAAGGGCGCGCCGGCGGCAGCTTCCAGTGCGGCCTGTTGCTTCACCAGCCAGGCGCAACGCTGGCTGGCTGCGTTGCTTGCCAGGTGCGCAAGCAGGTGCCGAGCCAGCGGCGCCATGCAATCGGCATGTGCGTCGAAGCCGGGCGGGTGGTCGCATTCGGGCCAGATGCTGGCCACCGAGGCCTCGGTCTGGCCAAGGGTCTGCGTCCATTGCGCCAGGTCGGTTCCGCAGCGCTGCCAGAGCTGCATCGCATGGAAGACCTCGCGAGCGCCGCCCTGCCGGCCGGCGCCTACCGCCAGCGCGGCCATCAGGCTGGCAGCAGCCGTCGAGCCGCCGGTGCCGGCGCACATCGACGCATGCACCGACGGGTCGCGCGGCCCGGGGTTGGCCAGGGCAAGCGCCAGGTCCTCCAGCAAGGCCGCCTGTGCCGGCTCCGGCGCTTCGCCGCGGAACAGCAGGAAAAGCATCTCCACCCAGCGCGCCTGCCCCAGCATCTCGCCGTAGACGTCATAGCCGTGGCAGTAGGCGGCGCGCGTGGCGAAGGCGTTGCCGGGCTCGGGCTCCTCCAGCCAGATGCGGGTGTGGACCTGACTCATTGGTGCACCCTTCGGCCTGCGGCCTGTCCCGCCAGGCGGGAACGAGCTTGCTTGGGGCGGCCCGGCGCGGCGCTCATCGCGCCGTGCCCAGCGTCTTCATGCGCAGGTTCATCGGCGGCACTTCCTCGCCGTCGATGCGGATGTCCAGCAGCGTCGGCCCTTGGCGCGACAGCAGCGCGTCGAAGTCCAGCGCGTCCAGGTCCTGCGGCGAGCGGATCACATGGCCGGGGATGCCCATGGCCGCGGCCATCATGGCGAAGTCGACCTTGGGCAACTGGAAGCCGATGGGCTCGGCGCCCGCCAGGCGCTGGCCATGCTTGACCATGCCGAGCGCACCGTCATTCAGCACCACATAAAGCACCGGCAGGCCCAACTCGGCGGCCACCGTGATTTCCTGGCCATTCATCAGATAGCTGCCGTCGCCGGTCAGGCAGACGACCGGGCAGCGACGATTCGCCATCGCGATGCCGACGGCCGAGCCGATCGCCCAGCCCATGGGGGCGAAGTCCATCGTCACGCGCAGCCAGCTGGAGCTGCGGGTGCGCCTTTCCTTGCCGGAGGGCAGATAGGCGCCGCCGGGCATGCGGGCGCGCTGGTCGTGCGGCGCCAGATAGTGCACCGCCCAGGCGGCGCTGTTGCCGGCGTCAGCCACGAAGCGCGTCTGCGGCGGGCAGCGCTCGGAAAGCGTGGCCAGCAGGCGCTGCGGCTTCACCGGCGCGCTGTCGCTGTGGATGGCTTCGGGGTTGTCGACCATGGCCTCGTAGGCCTGGCGCGCCATCTGCGGGTGCAGGAAGGGCAGCAGCGTCGCGTCCTGCGGCGAGTTGAGCAGCGCGATCAGCTGCTCGCAGACCGACTTGATGTGGCCGCGCACATGCAGCCGCGCCATCTGCGAGCGCATCAGGTTCTCGTCGCTGTCGTCGACGTGGACGAGGCGGCTGTTCAGCAGCGCGGCCGACCAGCCCCCGCTGTTGAACTCGCCAAAGCCCGTACCCAGCGCGATGACGAGGTCGGGCTCGCTCGACAGCAGCTCGGCAGCGCTGGCGTGGCCACCGAAGCCGAAAACGCCACGGAAACGCGGGTGGCGCGGGTTGATGAAGCCCTTGCCGTCGGGCGTCGTGATGAAGCTGCCTTCTGTGCGCTGCACCAGCTGCATCAGCTCGTTGGCGGCATCGCCACAACCATCKCCGATCAGCCAGACCGGTTGGCGGGCCGAGAACAGCAGGCGCGCGAGCTGGCGCACGGCGGGCAGGTCCACCATGGCCGGCGCGCGACGCAGCAAGCCAGCGAAGTCTGGGGTTTCCATGTCGCTGGAAATAGGCTCGCGCAGGATGTCCACCGGGATGGACAGATGGCTGGGGCCACTGGGCGCACGCTGCGCCTGCATCAGCGCGTTGAAGAGCTTGGTGGGCAGCTGCTCGGCGTGCGAAACCAGGGAGTTGTAACGCGTGCAGGGGCGGAACATCGCCATCGTGTTGATGCCCGTGCAGCTCGATTCCTGCAGCGCGCCCTTGCCGAAGTTCTTGATCGGCGGCTGGCCGGTGATGACCAGCATGGGCACGTTGTTGTCATAGGCGCAGGCCACGCCCGTGATCAGGTTGGTGGCACCCGGCCCCGAGGTGGCGATGCAGACGCCGATGCGGCCAGTCTCGCGGGCATAGCCGTCGGCCATATAGGCCGCGCCCTGTTCGTTGCGGGCCACGACGGCCTGCGGGCCGCCGCGGCGGGCGCTGCGCGCCAGCGCGTTGTAGAGGGGTTCGATGGCGCCGCCGGGTACGCCGAAGACATATTCGACACCCAGCGCGGCCAGCGCGTCGACGAGCAGATCGGCCGCATCGCGCACGGCAGGTTCGCGGGCCGCGTCAGGAACGTCGGCATAGAACGGAGCGAGAGCAGTATTTGATTCCACGGTGCAGCAGTCGTAGGACACCGCACCGGACGGCTGCATGGCGCTGCCAGAGCGCCTTGCACCTGCTTGTCGGCACGACATCGGGAAGGATTGATCCACCCACGGTGGACCCCGAACGGCCGACGGGCAGACACCCGTACGACCTCGCTCCTCCCTGTGTGCGCTTAGGTGCCCCTGGCGCTGACTACACCTGGCCCTGCAACATCTCGTGCCCGCGCATGAATGCGGTTAGCAACCGCGCAGTGGGGCGAACTGTATCCAATTGATACATTTGCTACATCCCCGCGAATGCGGGCGGCAGGACATCACAGGGTCAGGGCTTGACCCGGGCCCCCGTAAGTTGCGCGACAGCTGCGAGTGTTGTCTGTGCCGCGTTGAGGCCGAGCAGGAAGTCCTTGTCCGAGTAGGTCGCATACAGGTCGGTGGGCTGGTGCCAGTGCGGGTTCCAGCCCGCGCCGATCTGCATGCCACGCTCGTTCTCGCGCACCGAGATGGCCGGCACAACGTCCATGAAGGGCGTCGAATCGGTATTGGTCATGCGGTTGCCAACAGCGGCCGGATAGTCGGTTGCGTACTTCTCGTTGGCGGCGCGCAGGGCCCAGGCCAGCTTGGCGGCGCCGTCCGTCTGTTTGGCATTGACCTGGAACTCGATGTTGACGTCGGCCTCGGCGCGCTGCTCCTTGGGCGCCGTGTAGACCGGCTGGCCACGGGCGTCCAGCACCGGCTTGCCGGCGGCGTCGAGTTTCGGGACCGGCATGCCGTGGTCGAACATCAGCATGTCGTGCTGGATCATGCCCAGCCACTTCGGCTCCGGGTACTGACCGGAGCCCTTGGGCGATTCGATCCCCTGCAGCGCCTGGCGTTGGGCCACATAGGCATAGGCGCCGTTCAGGCCGGTCTCCTCGTTGTTCCAGAGGATGAAGCGGATGGAGCGCTCCGTCGTCACGCCAGGCGCGCTGAAGATGCGCGCCAGTTCCATGACGAGGGCCGTGCCCGAGCCGTCGTCGTTGGCCGCCTCGCCAAAGCCGATGCCGTCCATGTGGGCGGAGACGATGTACATCTCGTCGGGCCGGGTGGTGCCGACCTTGGTGCAGTAGACGCTCTCGCGCGGCGAGGTGCCGAGCGGCGTCTGCTCGGTGTTCAGTGCGCGCAGCTTCTCGTCGGGCTGGGCCATCGGGTCCATGTTCACGCCGATGGGGGCACGCTTGCCGAACAGCGTGCCGCCGCCCTGCGCCGCCGGGCCGGCTGCGCGCACGGGTTGCAGTTGCACCGGGCCGCGCTTGACCGGCTCGGTGAAGTCATAGCGCAGCCGCTCGGTGTTCGTACAGCCGTAGCTCTTGAGCTGGGCCTCGATCCAGTCCAGCGCCGCCCGGTTGCGCGCCGTGCCCTGGCGGCGGTCGCCGAACTGGGTCAGGCCCTTGATGGTGGCCTTGTACTTCTCCAGTTCAAGCTGGTTGACGAGCGGGGCGACGGGGTCGGCCGCATCGACGGGCTGCAACTGGGCAAAGGCAGTCACGCAGGCTGTGGCCAGCGCGGCGGCAACGAATACGTTCTTGGCAGTCATGATGGGAAGCGTGGAGTCGGGTGCCGCGATCCTAGTCAATGGCCAGCGTCGCCGAGAGCAGCAGCGCGGGCTCGTCGCGGTCGTCCGGGTCGGTCACCAGCAGCAGCTGCAGAACACCGTTCTCGACGATCACCGCGATGCCCTCGGCCTTGCATCGCAGGGACAACGGCCACACGCCAAGCAAGCGCCCATCGGCCGCGACGACACCGACCGCCGATCCCCCGCATGGGCCATCCAGATAGCTGTCATCCGTGGCCTCCGCCGCCGCGCAGAACACCCAGCCGCCGCCTGGCAAGGCGGCGCCATCGGTGAAGCACAGTGGCACGCCGTCGATGTCGCCGAGGTCATAGGACGTGCTGTTGAGCGGCCCCGGCGCGGGCGAGGTGCCGCTCAACCAGGCTTGAACGGCCGGCCAGTCGAAGGCGATCAACACATTGGCCGCGTCGGCCGAATTGCCCCGTTGCAACAGGCAGAAGCTGCCAGCGCTGACAAAGGCCCCTTCGATGTTGAGTTTTTCGTGCTCTGCGTGCAGCGGCTCGTACAAGGACGCCAGGTCAATCTCGCGGACGGTGGCCTGAAGATCGCCCGCCTCGTCAAGCGCCAGCAACGCGGCGCGATGACGCTGCGGCCGCGACCCCGAGCCCAGCGCCAGCAGCGCGCCATGCGGGCAGCCATGAAACGGAGGCAATTGCGCCAGTGCCTCCAGGTCAGGTTTGGCCGCCTTGCGGGCCTTGGGCTTGCCAGGCAATTCGCCGTCGAAGAGCCGGTGCAGCCGGCCGGCGCGCTCACCCGTGGCGTCAAAGACAGCCAGCGTGTGCTCGTCGTCGGCCACGACGAACAGCCACTGCCCCACCCGAACCAAGCTGCTGGCTGCGCTGAGGTGGCCCAGAGCGGCATCCGTCTCCACGGACAGGGTTCGGACGACTCGGACCTCCAGCATGGCGAATCTCCCGGCAAAACATGCGAGCGATGCTAGCGGCGCCGGGAGAGCAGCGTTGACGCCGGGACCGAGGCCGCGACGCCAGCTAGGGCGTCTGGCTAGAACCGGTGAGCAGCGGTTGCGCCTTGAGGGGCGGCTCTCGGCCAGAGCTGCCGTCGATGGGCGACGCCTTTGTGGCTGTACATTGACGCCGCTCTGGCATCAGGGGCCCACCCAAGAACCCCTCCGATCCGCCTGCGCTGTTTCTGCCTAAGCCCTGCAGGCAGTCCACGCGCAGCCATGGCGCCGCGTCGGGTGAATCTTCGAGGACATCTCTTGCTTTCAGATCAACGCGTGCATGTTCCCTTCGTCTTTTGGCTTGTCATGCTGATCGCTGGGTGTGCGTGGGGCGGTGAGTCGGAGCGTACAAGTTCCCTCATTGACCGCAATCTAATCGCAGTGGAGTCCACGAAGGATCGTGCGGAGCGCCTGCGGCTGACGAGCGACTTGGTCGAGTACTGCGCCTCGCCGCTGGGGAATCGGCCCCTCGCTTTGAGTGAACTCCAGATTGCTCGCCTTGTCCGCCTGCTAGTCGACTCCGACCCCTGGGTACGCGCCAATGCGGCCGCTTGCCTGGGCTTTGACGGTCCTGCGGCGGCCAGTGCGTTGCCAGCGCTGCGAGAAGCCCAGCGCACGACGCCGCCAGTTGAATATCCAGGCTTTCCTGGTCTGCGGCAGTCGACCCAGCCCAGGGATCTCATCTCAAGCGCCGTCCGCCGCATCGAAGGCGTTATCCCAGTGCATAACGCAGTCAGCGCCCCGTCCTCGAGCGACTAACCTGCCAGATCGATGTGTTACTGCGTGGGGTGATCTGGCGCGAGAAGCAGACAAACCGAGTCGCTCGGCGGGGACTTCGCAACGAACGCTCGCGAAGCGATTTCGAGTCGCCCGCTTGAGGACTAGCCTCATCAGCTGCCGGCCACAAACAGGCAGTCGCAAACGACCGCTCCGCGGTAGTCCGGCTCGCCACATGTGGAAGTTCAGCAGTAGCATCTATCGATGCACAACCACCCGACATCTGCGGTCTGGCTCACGTTGGGTTGCGTCCTGTTCGCGCTCGCCGTTATCCACGCCTGGGTAGTACTGAGGCTTGCAAGTGCGAGGCCCGATGAGCGAGCCTGGGCCATGAAACGCAGGACGTACTGGCTGCTACTTCTGGCGTTCGTGAATCCGCTGATGCCACTCACCGTATTGATCGTTCTTGCATTCGCATTCAAGTCTGTCAGCGACAGTGAGGCGCCGGAAGGTAGCTTGATTTCGACAAGCTGACAGCGGCCCCCCCATACGGTCGCGGTTGTCCTGAAGGTCGGCTCTGCGGCATCGAATCTGACGGGGCGAACGGCAGCAACGTCGATAGCTGCCGTCAGGTTTGCGTTGCAAGGACGGCAGCCGGCCGGAAGCTGCCTAAGCGTTCGCGGCAACGGACGAACAGCGCCTCCCCGGCGCTGCGACCGTGGTCAGGTCCAGCACGTAGCGCAAGGCCTCATGGTCCGACCCTGGCGTGTCCAGCCTGAAGCCGGCCTGCGTCGCCAGCTCCCGCATACCCGTGTTCTCGCGCAGCACCAGCGCCACCAGGCGCTGCGTGCCGTGGCCTTGAAGGTAGCCCACCATCTTGTCGAGCAGGCGCTGGCCCAGGCCCTGCCCTTGCACCTCGGCCGCCAGGATGATGGCGAACTCGGCCTCGACGTTGTCGGGGTCGGCCACGGCGCGCACGACGCCGAGCGTGCGCTGCGTGCCGTCGGGCTGCGCTTCGAGCACGACGAAGGCCATCTCGCGGTCGTAGTCGATCTGCACCAGGCGGGCCAGCTCGCTGCGCGGTAGCTCGCGTCGCAGGCTGAAGAAGCGCAGTCGGATGTCCTCGGGCGCAAGCTGCTTCGCGAACGCGAGATGCCGCGCCTCGTCCTCGGGCCGGATCGGCCGCACCAGCAGCTGCCGGCCCTGCCAGGTCCAGGTCTCGGCGAGTTCGGCCGGGTAAGGCTGGATCGCGAAGCGCGACGTCCCGGCGCTGGCCGCCCGGGTGACACGCAGGCGGGCGTCCAGCGCGATGACGCCGTCGCTGTCAGCCAGCAGCGGGTTGATGTCCAGTTCGGCCAGCTCGGGCAGGTCGGCCAGCATCTGCGAGACGGTCACCAGCACGTCGCAGATGGCATCGATGCGCGCGGGCGCATGGTCGCGATAGCCGGCCAGCAACCTGGCCACGCGGGTGCCGGCCACCAGCTCGCGGGCGAGCACGCGGTTCAGTGGCGGCAGGCCGATGGCACGGTCGGCCATCACCTCGACCGCCGTGCCGCCCTGGCCAAACAGGATGACCGGACCGAACACCGGGTCGACGCTGGCGCCGACGATCAGCTCCTGCGCATGCGGCCGGCGCACCATGGACTGCACCGTGAAGCCGGTGATGCGCGCCGACGGCTTGATGGCGCGGACCCGCGCCAGCATCTGCTTGGCTGCCAGTTGCACGGCCGCGTCGTCGCACAGGCCGAGCGCGACGCCTTCCACATCGGACTTGTGGCTGATGTCGGGCGACAGGATCTTCAGCGCGACCGGATGGCCGATGGCACCTGCGGCCTCGACCGCAGCATCCGCCGAGGGCCCGACCGCAATCGTCGGCACGACCGGGATGCCATAGGCCTGCAACACGGCCTTGGCCTCCAGCTCGTCGAGCATGTCGCGGCCGGCGGCGAGTGCCGCCTCGACGACGGCGCGCGCCGCCGCACGGTCCGCCGGCCCGGCCTCGCTGGCCGTGGGCGCCTCGGTGAGCAGCGCCTGGTTGCTGGCGTAGCGGGTCAGCATCGCGAACGCGCGCACGGCCTCCTCGGGCGTGTCGTAGCCGGCCACGCCCGCGCCCTCAAAGACACGCCGCGCCTCGGCCACGCCGGCGTCGCCCAGCCAGCAGCTCATCAAGCGGCCAGCCGCCTCACGGGCCAGCGGCGCGCAGGCCAGGGCAATGTCCTCGCTGCGCACGATGGCCGTCGGCGCGTGCATGAACAGCACCGTGCCGGTGTCGCGGTCGTCCAGCAGCGCACGCAGTGTGGCGGTGTAGCGCTCGACCGGTGCGTCGCCAATGATGTCGATGGGGTTGCCGTGCGACCAGGTGGGCGGCAGCACGCTGTCGAGCTTGCCGCGCAGCGCCTCGCTCAGGGGCGGCAGCTCGACGCCGGCCAGCGCGGCGGCATCGGCCGCCATGACGCCGGCGCCGCCACCGTTGGTCATCAGCGTCAGGCCCCGCTGCGGGTTGCCTCGAAAGTGCGCCAGCGTCTCGGCCGCCATGAACAGGTCTTGCAGCGTGTCCACGCGCAGCATGCCGGCGCGGCGGATGGCCGCGTCGATCACCACGTCCGACCCCGCCAGCGCACCGGTGTGCGACGCGGCGGCCTGCAGGCCCTTGCCGGCGCGGCCGGCCTTCACCACGATGACCGGCTTGTTGCGCGCCGCCGCGCGCGCCGCCGACATGAATTTGCGCGGCGACTCGATGGATTCGATGTAGAGCAGGATGGCCCGCGTGTGCGGGTCGCTGGCGAAGTGATCGAGCAGGTCGCCGAAGTCCACGTCGGTCCGCTCGCCCAGCGACACCATGTGCGAGAACCCGATGCGCCGCGAGCGCGCCCAGTCGAGCACCGCCGTGACCAGCGCACCCGACTGCGACACGAAGGCGATCTCGCCGGGCAAGGCGTCGACATGGGCGAAGCTGGCATTCAGGCCGATGCGCGGCGACAGCAGGCCCAGGCAGTTGGGGCCGAGCAGCCGCAACAGATGCGGCCGGGCGGCGTCCAGCGCAGCCTGCTTCTGAACAGCGTTCAGGCCCGCGGTCATGACGATGGCGGCCCGCGTGCCCAACTGGCCCAGTTCAGCGATGAGGCCGGGCACCGTGTCGGGCGGCGTGCACAGCACGGCCAGGTCGGGCGGCTCGGTGAGGTCGGCGACGCGTGCCGCCAGCACCACGCCGTCCAGCTCGGCGTGCTTGGGGTTGACGCCGAACACGGCGCCCGCAAACGTGCCGGCGCGCAGGTTGCGCCAGACCGTCGCGCCGACGCTGCCGGGACGGTCGGAGGCGCCGACCACCACGACCGAGCGCGGTGAGAGAAGCTGGTCGAGGTGGCGGATGCTCATAGATCAGGGAGTTATGGCGACCTTGAGCACGCCGTCGCGCTGGTGGCCGAACAGCTCGTAGGCCGCCTCAATGTCGTCGAGCTTGAAGCGATGGGTCACCATGGCTTCCAGGTTGACGCGGCGCGCGGCGATGACGGCCATCAAGCGGCGCATGCGCTCCTTGCCGCCCGGGCAGAGCGTGGTGACGATTTTGTGATCGCCCAGCCCGGCTGCAAAGGCGCCAAGCGGGATGGTCAGGTCGGTGGAATAGACGCCCAGGCTGGACAGCGTGCCGCCCGGCCGCAGCACGCGCAGGCAGGCCTCGAAGGTCTGCTGCGTGCCCAGCGCCTCGATGGCGACGTCCACGCCCCGGCCGTCGGTGAGGCGCATGATTTCCTCGATGGGGTCGACCTTGCTGGCGTCGATGACATGGTCGGCGCCCATCTGCGTGGCGATGGCCAGGCGGTTGGCCAGGCGATCGACGCCGATGACCATGGACGCCCCGCTGAGCTTGGCGCCGGCCGTGGCACACAGGCCGATGGGGCCCTGCGCGAACACGGCCACCGTGTCGCCGATGCGCACGCCCGCGCTCTCGGCGCCACTGAAGCCGGTGGACATGATGTCGGGGCACATCAGCACCTGCTCGTCGGTCAGCGAGTCGGGCACCGGCGCCAGGTTGGCCATCGCGTCGGGCACCAGCACGTACTCGGCCTGGCATCCATCGATGGTGTTGCCGAACTTCCAGCCCCCCATGGCCTTGAAGCCATGCGCCGTGCCGGCGCCGTCCTGCGAGCCGCAGCCGCACAGGCAGGCCGTGCTCCAGCCGCTGGGCGTGATGGCGCCGGCGATGACACGCTGGCCCTCGCGGTAGCCGCGCACGCCCGAGCCGAGCTTCTCGATGACGCCCACGGGCTCGTGGCCGATGGTCAGGCCGCGCTCAACGGGGTACTCGCCCTTGAGGATGTGGATGTCGGTGCCGCAGATGGTCGTCGTGGTCACACGGATCAACGCATCCTGCGGGCCGACATCGGGCATGGGCTTGTCGTCCAGCACGATGCGCCCGGGCTCGACAAAGACAGCGGCTTTCATCATGGCCATGGCAAATCCTCCAGAAGGCGCTACGCGCCCGGAAGGTTTCCATGACGTCAGACCACCCTACTCCGAGACTTTGCCCAGGTGCAGGGTGGAAGCGCCGTTGCAGGGTAGGACGCGAGGCCGGCGGCCGCTTTGCGCCAGATCAGTTCAGGCCCGCCTTGTCCAGGCCGAACATCTTGTCCGCCGACCCCGGCACATTGCGGACCGCCACATTCATGCGGTTCCAGCCGTTGATGGCGGCGACGCGCCAGGTCAGCTCGGACAACTCTTCCGGCGAGAAATGCTCGCTGACCTCGGCATAGGCGGCGTCGGAAATGCCCTCGGTCGGGATGTGGGTCAGCAGCTCCGTCCAGGCCAGGGCGGCACGCTCCTTGGGCGTGAACAGCGGCGACTCGCGCCAGATGGCCACATGGTGCAGGCGCAGCTCGCGCTCGCCGTGCATCTTGGCCTGCTTGACGTGCATGTCCAGGCAGAAGGCGCAGCCGTTCATCTGCGAGGCGCGGATGTCGATCAGCACGGCCAGGGTCTTGTCCATGCGGAAGGCCATGCTGAAGTCCAGGTACTTCTTGGACAGGTCGGCGGACTGGCGGAAGTAGTCGAGGCGGGCGGTATGCGTGCTCATGGCAATGTCCTTGGGGTGTGGCGGGCCCGCGGAATCGCCGGCCTCACACTCAAGACGGATCAGCCGCGGCGTTTGTGACACGCATCCTGATCCCGCTGAGCTTGTCGGGGTTGCGCTGGATATAGACAGCGCCCACCTGGCCCGCCTCGGCGGCCGGCGCCAGCGCAATGGTCTGCACCAGGCGGCCGCCAGCGGCGTCATCCACGATGAGCACACCCGGCAAGCCGTTGACGCTGGCGGGCACCAGGCGCCAGCCCTGGCTGGTCGGCATCTGCGCAAAGCCGATGAAGGTGCGGGCGATGACGGCACCGCCATGCAGCGGCTTCGGCACCGCGCTGACCTTGCCGCCGCCGTCGGCCATCAGCACGGCGTCTTCGCTCAGCAGCTGGGCCAGGGCCGACACGTCCTGGCTGCGCACCGCGTCCATGAAGGCGCCGACCAGGCGGTCCGCCTCCTCCTTGGCCACTTCGCGCCGCGCATAGTCGGCCTTGATGTTCTTGCGCGCGCGGCTGATGAGCTGGCGGCAGGCGGCCTCGCTGCGGTCCAGGTGGCGACCGATCTCGTCGTAGTCCAGGTCGAAGACGTCGTGCAGCAGGAAGGCCGCGCGCTCCAGTGGCGACAGGCGCTCCAGGGCCAGCATGAAGGCGATGGACACGTCCTGGGCGAACTCGGCCTGCTTCTCGGGGCCGGGCGCCCAGCCGAACAGGGCCTCGTCCTCCAGCATGGGCTCGGGCAGCCAGACGCCAACGTAGTGCTCGCGCTGCACGGCGGCGGAGCGCAGCCTGTCCAGGCAGAGATTGGTCACCAGCCGCGAAAGGAAGGCGCCTTCGTGTTGGACGCTGGCCGCATCCACCTCGGCCCAGCGCAGCCAGGCCTCCTGCACGATGTCCTCGGCCTCGGCGCGCGAGCCGAGCATGCGGTAGGCCATTGCGCGCAGGCGGCGCGCGTGGTCACGGTCAAAGCGCAGGGCGCGGGCGGTTGGCGAGAGGTCGTCGGTCATGGCGGGAGTTTCGTGTCTCAACCCCCTCCTGACGCAACAGCCCCCACGTTTGTGACATCAGCGCGCGGTCGCCACCGCGGCCAGCAGCATCCAGGCCGAATGCGGAATCCATTGCTCCACCCAGCGCCACTGCTCGCCATCGGGCCCGGGGCCGAAGGCGATGCCCTCGCCGCTGTCACTGCCGACCGCGCCGGTGATGCCGTTGGAAATGCCGCCGGCAAACATGTCGCCGGCGCTGGAGGCCACCGTCGGCGGGTTGCGCTTGCCAAAGCCGTAGAGCATGGAGATGCCATAAGGGTTGCGGCCCAGCGTCCAGTCGAGCTGGCTCTGCGAGAAAGCCGCCCAGCCCTCGGGCATGCCGGCGCCCAGTTGGCGGCTGGCCACGGCCATGGCCGTGCTCAGCGAGGCCAGCCGTGCGCTCTCGCCCTGCCACCAGTAGCCGGTCTCGTTCTTGTGCGGGATGAAGAAGCCTTCCATCACCTCGCCTTCGGCCTTGCCGTTCGGTGCGAGCTGGAAGGCCTGGCGCGCATAGCCGTAGGGGTTGGACACTCGCTGGGTGATGGCGACTTCATGCTTCAGGGCCGCGGCGATCACGGCGGTCGCGCGGCCGCGGCGGGCCTGCTGCGTCTCGATGGCGAGGTAGTGCGACAGGCTCAACGCGGGCAGGCCGGCTTCGACCGCGTGGTAGTAGGGCCGTGCACCACCATCGCTGATGAAACCGCCGGCAGCGGTCTGGCGGCCCATCAGGCTCTCGGCCCGCAATCGGGCCGCATCGAGAAAGCGCGGCTCACGCGTCGCATGGAAGAGCTCGACGGCCGCCATCAGCGCCGTGTAGTCATCGATGATGTTCTCGATGCCGTTGGCCGTGTACTGCGCGTTGAACTGCTGCAGATGGTCGAAGGCCTTGACCGCATCGGCCAGATAGGTCGCGCCACTGAACTCGCCCTGCCGGCCTGATTGCTTCGCCAGCAGCGAGGCCCGCGCCAGCGCCGCGATGGCCATGCCGCCGCCCGCGCGGTAGGCCGAACGATAGAGCTGGGTGTATTTGCCGTCCTCGCCCTCGTAGCCGACCACCATGCGCTCGGCCTTCTCGTCACCCCATTTGTCGAACACCGTCGTATAGAAATAGCCCTCGGCGTCGAGGATGCGGTGCAGATAGTCCGCACCCCAGAAGGCCTCGTTCTCAGCGCGCTTCAGCAGCCCGGCACGGCGGTAGAGATCGGCCGAGGTGTGGGCCGTGTAGGTCAGCGCCCAGGCCGCCATCGACGTCTGCTGCGGATTGAAGAAGTTGGCATAGCCGAGGTGGGACAGATATTTGCCCGTGTCGCCGCCGGCATCCTTCCAGCCGCCATGCACGTCGACGAACCTATCCGTCTCGAAAATGCGGATGCGGCTGTCACCCTTGCCCGTGTGGCGGCTGCGGTGGAAGTAGTCCAGCGTCTTGTCGGCGATGGTCGTGAACAGGGCCTGGTCCCGCACCGGGACCGGTGCCGACAGCGCGCGCTTGTTGCCCAGCGTGGCCTCGACGCGATAGACGCCCGCCTTCTCGATGGCCGAGAAGTCGACCTCGAAATAGCGCTTGCCCGCGCCCCATGCCGAGAACTCGGGCAAGGCCTTCAACTCCCCCTGGGCAACGAGCTTGCCACCGGCCAGCACACGGTAGCGCCCGGCTTGCGCCGGGCCCGTGGACTCGACGACGGCCTTTTTGGGGCCGACGCGTTCCAGCGCCACCTGGTTGATCTGCACCAGCAGCGGATCGGTCGGCAACTTGACCGACACCGTCGTCACCGGCGCAGCCGCCTCGGTGGCCACGCACAGCGGCGCTGCGGCCACCAGGGCCGCTGCAATCAGGATTCGCTTCATTCCCATGCCATGTTCTTGGACCACTTGATGCCCGAGGTCGGGCACTTTCCGCTGTTGTTCGGGTAGCTGGCGTTGATGACCGAGTTGACCGTGCTGACGCTGTTCATGGCCGGGTTTTTCTTGTAGATGTCCAGGGCCATGCTGGCGCGCCAGCAGTTGCCCGCATCGTCGCCCAGGCTGGAGGACTTGAGCCAGCGGATGTACTGGTCGGTCAGGTAGGTGGCGAAGCAGGTCTCGTTGCTCATGCTGCCGCAGTTGCCGGCGTTCTTGACCGAGGTGAAGGCCGACACGCTCCCAATGGAGCCGGTGTTGACCTGCACCTGGAAGGCCAGGCCCACGAGGTTGTACTTGTCGAAGGCCGTGAAGCCGACGCCCTTGAGCGCGCTCAGCACCGGCAGCAGCTTGTCGTTGTTGATGTGCGCGTAATGGCTCATCACATACTTGTCCTGCTGGGTGTCGAAGGCGGACTGCAGCGCCTTGCAGATCTTGGTCAGGGCCGCGCGCTTGGTGGAGTTGGAGCGGCTGAGGTTGGGATAGGGATCGAGCCGCTCGTCGTCGGCCTTGAAGTTGCTGGCCGACACGCCGGTGACCTGCACGCCCCAGTTCTTCATGTCGGTGTTGGTCGCACCCGTCTTGCCCAGCACATAGGGTGCGAAGGCGTTCTTGAAGTAGTCGGGGAAGTCGCCCACCGTCGTCACGCCGACCGGGCCGAAGGTGTTGCCGCGGTAGTCGGAGATGCCGACGCTGGCCTCGTAGTCCACCTCGCAATAGCGCCAGGGGCCGACGTCCTGGTAGTTGGTGGTGCCGTTCTCCGGGTAGGCGTCCATGCTGAGCACGGCCTGCCACTGGGCGACGGTGAGCTTGCGGTTCTTGTCGAAGACATTGCCCCAGACGCGCGAGTCCCCCACCGGGATGACGCCGCTGGCTGCCGCCGGCTGCACGGCCGTCACCAGGGCCTGGCCGCTGGCGGTCTCGGTCTTGGTGTAGAGCCAGCCGTCCTGCACAAAGGCGCTGGCCTTCTCCGTGCTGCGATTGCCGGCCGCCAGGGCCAGGGACGAAACACCGAGCAGCGCGAGCGCCGCGCAAGAGACGATCCGGCGAACGCTGGGTCGAAGTGATTGCATGTTTGCCTCAACGGAAGTCAGTGGCGGGTGCCACGGGTGGTTGTTGCCCACGGCCCGCGCATCGGCGCGCCGCCGTCAGAGGAGCGCGCCTTCTGCAGCGCGCCGGCTTGGACCTCGGCGGCGAATGTAGTGAGGCCACTCCACTTCGTCAATATTTAAATCCATTGGTTGTTTGTATTTGTTTCATCGAGCGCCGGAGAGCCGGTCCGACCCTGAGACAGAATGCGCCCACCGTCATCCCCGGCCCAGCTTCGAGCACGCATGAGAACCATTGGACGAGGAGCCACCCAGCAGTCCAGCGCACCCTACAACCGCCGCGTTGTGCTGGACTTCATCCGCCAGCAGGGCGCCGCCTCGCGCAAGGACATCGCCGACATGGTGTCGCTGAGCCCGCAGACGGTGGCCAACATCACCAACGACCTGGAGGCCATCGGCCTCATCGTGTCGCGCCGGCAGAAGGTGGACAAATCCCGCGGCCAGCCGCCCATCGCCTTCGAACTGAACCCGCAGGCCGGCAACTCCATCGGCATCAGCCTGGAACCGGGCCGCGCCTCGGCCGCCCTCGTCAACCTCGTCGGTGAGGTGCGCAGCCGCTGCGAGGTCGAGATGGACAGCAGCGACCGCCGCCAGATGCTGGCCGCCATGCTGCAGCTCGTCGCCCAGTTGCGGCGCGAATCGACCGAGCGGCTCTGGGGCATCGGCGTCGCCCTGCCCGGCCCCCTCGGCCATACCGACATCAGCTTCATCGGCCCGACGGCGCTGGAGGGCTGGAACGATCTTTCCGTGCTGGACGAGCTGCGCGAAACCACCGGCCTGCCCCTCTTCTACCGCGTCGACAGCGTTGCCGGCGCCCTGGGCGAGACGCTCTTCGGCGTGGCCCGCCACCTCGACGATTTCTTCTATCTGCACCTCGGCCTCGGCCTGGGTGGAGCCCTGGTCATCGGCCGCTCGGCCTACCCCGGCGCCGACGGCAACGCGACCGAGATCGGCCACGTGCCCATCGTGCCGGGCGGCACCGCCTGCTACTGCGGCAACCGCGGCTGCCTGGAGCGCTATCTGTCCATGCACTCGCTGGCCGAGGCGCTGGGCGTGTCTGACCACGATGTCTGGAGCGTCGACCTCGCCCAGCGCCTGCAGCAGCCCGGCGACACCGCCCTGCACGGCTGGTGCCGCCAGGCCGCCGACCGCCTGCGCGACGCCGTCTGCATGATCGAGAACATGCTGGACCCGCGCTCCATCGTCATCGGCGGCTCGGCACCCAAGGTGCTGGTGGAGCACCTCGTGGCCCTCGCCCTGCCCTGGCACCGCTCGGTGCGCGGCGGCGTGGCCGAGCCCGAGACCCGCATCGTGCTGTCGGACCGCCAGGACGACAGCTCCATCCTCGGCGCGGCCGTGCTGCCCATCTACGAGATGCTGTCGCCCCGCCTCGAAGTGCTGCAGCAGGAGCGCCGCCCCGAGGTCGACGTGGCCGAATTGCTGGGTCACAAGCCGCCCACCAGGCGTGCCGGATAAATATTTCAATCCATTGGATTTATTTATTGACAGGCCATTTCCAGGGCTCCTATAGTTGGCGCCATGGACACGGATCGCGCACTTTTCAGCCCCCAGCTCAGCATCGTTGGCGACGTCGGCGTCGATCTCGTTCTCGGCTCCCTCGATGGTTGGCCCCGCATCGGCACCGAACTGCTGATGCCGCGCAGCGAGTTGCGCGCCGGGGGTTCTGCCGCGAACGCCGCGCTGGCGGCGCGCCACATCGGCCAGCGCACCCAGCTCATTTCTGCGGTGGGCAACGATCACTTCGGCCAGTGGCTCGGTGAGCAGTTCACCGGCCTGCGCACCAACCTGGAAAGCTGCGCCAGCGAGACCACCATCTCTGTGGGCCTGATGCACGCCTGCGGCGACCGCAACTTCTTCACTACCCACGGCCATCTGCAACAACTGTCGGTCCAGCATGTGCTGAAGCATCTGCTGCCCAGCGACGTGCCGGCCGTCGCCCTGTTCACGGCACCCTTCCTGCTGACCGAGCTGCGCGCCCGCTACGCCGATTTGCTCGCCGAAGCGGCCACCCGCGGCTATGCCATCGCGCTGGACACCGGCTGGCCGCCCGAGGGCTGGACGCCCGAGGTGCGCGCCGAAGTGCTGGGCTGGCTGCCGCACTGCGACCACCTGCTCATCAACGAACTGGAAGCGCGCAGCATCGCCGGCACGGAAGACCTGGACGCCGCCCTGGTGCTGATCGCCCGCGCGCTGAAGCCGGGCGCCAGCCTCATCGTCAAGGTCGGCGCGCGCGGGGCCCTGGGCTTCGAAGGCGGCCGCCGCAGCGAGCACGACGCCGAGCCCGCCGACATCTTCGACACCATCGGCGCGGGCGATGCCTTCAATGCCGGCTACCTCTCGGCCCGTCTGCGCGGCGCCCACCTGGCCGAGGCGCTCGCCGCCGGTTGCCGCACGGCGCGCGCCATCCTGTCGCGCTTCCCGCGCAAGACCATCCGCGCTGGCGAGTTCGCCGACTGCATCGCATGAAGCACCGCGCCCTCATCGTCGGCTACATCCTGCTGATCTGGTTCGTGATCTCCTTCGTCACCAACCTGATCGGCCCGCTGATGCCGATCATCATCCAGGACTTCAAGCTCAGCCTGGCGATGGCCGGCTTCCTGCCCTTCTCCTTCTTCCTGGCCTACGGGCTGGTCTCCATCCCCGGCGGCATGCTGGTGGAGGCCAGGGGCGCGCGGCTCACCATCCTGGTCGCCTTCGCGCTCAACCTGGCCGGCTCGCTGGCCATCGCGCTGCTGCCCAGCTACGCGACGGCCATCGGCGGCCTCTTCGTCATCGGCCTGGGCATGGCCCTGCTGCAGGTCGTCATCAACCCGCTGATGCGCACGGCCGGTGGCGAAGCCCACTTCGCCTTCTTCTCGGTGATGGGGCAGCTCGTCTTCGGGCTGGCGTCCTTCCTGAGCCCGATGGCCTTCCAGCTGCTGATGGAGCGCCCGGGCGCGGCCGGCAGCCCGCTGGTGTGGGTCGCCTTCTACTGGATCTTCACGGCAGCCTTCGTCGCGCTGATCATCACCAACCAGACCCTGCCCCTGCCCCGGGTCGAGCTCAAGGACGATGAGCGCGCTGGCGGCTGGGCGGCCTACAAGGAACTGCTGGCGCGGCGCGATGTGCGGCTCTTCTTCCTGGGCATCATGGCCTACGTCGGCACCGAGCAGACGCTGGCGAACTGGATGTCGCAGTTCCTGTCGACCTATCACGGCGTTTCGGCCACCGACGCCGGTGCCGACGCGGTCGGCCGCTTCTGGGGCCTGATGTCGCTGGGCTGCCTGCTAGGCCTCCTGCTGCTCAAGCTGCTGGACTCGCGCGTCGTGCTGGCCGGCTTCACGGTGCTGGCCATGGGCAGCGCGGCCATCGCCCTCTTCGGCCCGGCGGCCGCATCGCAGCTGGCCTTCCCCGCATCGGGCTTCTTCCTGTCGGTGATGTTCTCCGTGGTGTTCTCGCTGGGATTGAATTCAGTGCCGCGCCACCACGGCGCCTTCTCCGGCGTGCTGTGCACCGGCATCCTCGGCGGCGCCATCGCGCCCATGATCGTCGGCGTGCTCGGCGATGCCATCGGGCTGCGTGCCGCGATGTCCACCGTCTTCCTGACCCTGGCCTACATCCTGAGCGTCAGCGCCTGGGCCAGGCCACTGGTGCGCAACGAGACCGTCTCGCTGGCGCAGCTGTTCTCACAGACCAAGCCCAAACCGGGGGCCTGATTTCCTGACTCAAACACGCCGTGGCTTTCGGGCCAGGACGGCGGCCGCCCATACACATCAAAAGGAGCCGAGAGCGATGAGACCGAACCGAGCTGGATTCACCCAAACCGTCACCGCTGCCGCAGTCGGCCTGCTGGCCGGCGCGGCCTTCGCGCAGGACACGACGACGGACAAGGAGAACGCCAAGAACGAGTTGCCTACCGTCACCGTCAGCGCGACACGCGTCAACTCCAACCTGCTGAAAACGCCGGTCGCCGTCACCGCCATCACGCAAGAGGCGCTGAGCCGCGAAGGCATCCACGACGTGCGCGGCCTGTCCGGCACCGTGCCCAACCTGCAGATCTCCTCGGGCGCCGACTCGGGCATCCAGATCAACATCCGCGGCGTCGGCTCCACCAACTTCACCGAGATCGGCGACCCCGCCGTCGGTCTGCACGTGGGCGGCCTCTACTCGCCGCGGCCCCAGGGCGCGCTGGCGCTGATGTTCGACCTGGAGCAGGTGGAAGTGCTGCGCGGCCCGCAGGGCACCCTGTTCGGCCGCAACTCCACCGGCGGCAGCGTCAACATCATTCCGGCCAAGCCCGAGTTCGGCTCCACCTACGGCAATGTCGAGGCCGACTTCGGCAACTACCGCAAGCGCCAGGTCAACCTGATCCAGAACGTCGCGATCAACGACAAGTTCGCGCTTCGTGCCACCGTCAGCAAGGTACAGCGAGATGGCTGGATCAACCAGCAGCAGGACTTCACCGACGTCAACCTGCCGGCGCATGGCTTCGTCGCCGACGGCATCCCCGATGTCGACCAGCGCCGCAACACCCTGGTCTCCAAGAGCAGGTACTACTACAACCGCGACGAATGGGCGGCCCGCATCGCCGGGCGCCTGAAGCTCAGCGACAACGTCGAGTGGCTGCTGGCCTACGAGAAGTTCCAGAACAACGGCGCCGGCGACGTCGCGATGAAGGATTGCGACATGGCGGCCGGCACCGCCTTCGCCTGCACCGGCGGCAAATGGGACGTCAAGATCAACGTGCCCGGCAAGACGGACATGTCCATCGGCACGCTGCGCTCCAACCTGGTGTGGAACCTCAGCCCCAGCAGCAGCCTCGAATATGGCTTCGCCTTCGCCAACCAGAAGCGCACCCAGCAGGCCGACGACGACGGCGGCTACCACCCCATAGCCAGCCAGGTGACGGCCAGCCTGCCGGTCGGCCCCGATGGAGACTGGGGCACCTGGCCGATCAGCGACATGACCTCGCTGACGCTGGGCTCGAGCTACAAGTCCAGCGTGCACGAACTGCAGTTCAAGCACCACAGCGACACGCTGCAGCTCGTCACCGGCCTGTTCTGGATGCACGAGAAGAACGCCATCGACTATGCGCAGGAGCAGCTCGTCACGGCACCCTTCGGCTTTCCGACCAGCCAGTTCTATCACCAGCCCGACCGCCAGATCGACGCCAAGGCCGTCTTCGCCCAGGCCGACTGGAAGTTCACGCCGACCTGGACGGCCACGCTGGGCGCCCGCTACAGCTACGACAAGAAGACCGACAAGGGCGGCCAGGTCTTCGGCGGCTGGGACGGCTCCACGCCGGCCTACTACAACGGCCTCTATCACCCCGGCACGCCCGGCGACCCGGGCTTCCGCGCGCACAACGGCCGCGATCTGACCGAGCAGATGGGGCCCTTCGCCGGCACCGGCGCCTATGCCGAATGGGGCGCCCCGGCGGGCAACGACAACTCGGAGAGCTGGAAGAAGATCACCTACCGCCTGGGCCTGCAAAAGCAGCTCACGCCGCTGGACATGGTCTACACGTCCCTCTCCACCGGCTACAAGGCCGGCGGCTTCGGCGACAAGGACGACCGCTGCGGCGGCCACGACTGCGTGGACGGCCCGGCCGGCCCGCAATACACCTTCTTCTCCTACAAGCCCGAGACCGTCACCAATCTCGAGTTCGGCTACAAGGGCCTGATGCTGAACAAGCGCCTGAGCCTGTCGGCCACCGTCTTCTTCAGCCGCTACAAGGACATGCAGGTCACCGGCGACAACTTCGCCTCGCGCATCAAGCGCTCCACGCCCTGCCCCGACGACAACCCGACCTGCGACATCGTCACCAAGTGGCAGACCATCAACGTCGGCGTCGTCAGCATCCCGGGCCTGGAGCTGGAGGTCGACTACAAGCCCTGGCCGGGTGCCCGCCTGGGGGCCTTCTTCAGCTACATCAACAGCAAGATGAAGGACTACCCGTCCTACAGCGACACCTGGAACTGCGGCGTGCGCGACGAGGTCGGCGCACCGCATTGCCCCGACCCCTACAGCGGCCCCAACCGCGAGTTCGCCGGCCGGCAGATCCTGGACATCACCGGCCACCACCTGCCGCTGTCACCCAAGTACAGCTTCGGCATCAACTTCTCGCAGAGCTTCATGTTCGGCGAGGGCTGGGAGCTGACGCCCTGGGCCAACCTGAAGTGGCAGGACAAGATGTACTTCACGATGCTCAACCTGGACAACCCGCACATCTCCGACGGACAGAAGGCCTTCACCAAGATCGACGCCAGCCTGAAGCTGCAGGCCCCCAAGTACTGGCGCGCCGAGCTCTATGTGTTGAACGCGACGAACCGAATGACGAAGAACGCGGTGCAGGACGGCGGCGGCTTCGTGCGCGCCTACTGGAACGACCCCCGCACCTACGGCATTCGCGTAGGCATCGACTACTGAGCCGGAAAAACGAGGCCGCCTATCATGACCCTGTCACGAGCAGCAGGCGGCCATGCCCTACCGCATCACCTGGGAACCGGAAGGCGTCTACCGAACCTACTTTGGGGACGTCACCATCGCGCAGCGTCGCGCTTCCTTCGACGCCATCGCCGGTGACCACCGCTTCGACGGCCTGCGCTATGCGCTGACCGACTATCTCGCGGTGGAGCGCTATGAGGTGACGGCGGAAGCGACGGCCGAGATCGCGGCCCTGCACATCGGGCCGCTCTTCACCAACCCGGGCGTGCTGCTGGCGGCCGTCACCGATCGGCCCGACATCCTCACCGCGATCGACGAGTTCCGACGCTATGCCTTCGTCACGGCGCCGTATCGCGTCTTCGGCACGGTGGCCGAGGCCAGGGCGTGGATCGCCAGCCAACTGGGCTGAGCTAGCGGACGTAGCGATTCGGCACATTGCCCAACCGCGGCGCCGGGCGCTGCTGGGCCGCCAGCAGCTCGGCGATGTTCGCGTAGACGTCGGCCTCGGCCCTGTGCATCTGCGGCAGCAGGCCGAGCTGGGCATAGGACAGCGGCGTCACGTCATAGCAGACCGTCTCCCAGTCGAAGCCTCGCCCCCAGGTGATGCCCTGGAGTCGCACATCGGCCCGTGCACCGGCCGCGAGCAGCAGGCGCATCAGGGGTGCAGACCGATTGGCATTCGAGTTGACCGTGTGAAAGAGCGGCGTCTGCCCGTTCAGCCCGTCGGCATCGACATCGGCCACCGCGTTCGGGTCTGCACCCAGGGCCAGCAGGCGCTCGGCCACCGCGAGATGGCCGTACTCGGCCGCGACGTGCAGCAGCGTGGCGCCGTCCAGCGGCGTGAAGGTGCAGCGCATCCGCGTGCGGTGCTGCAACAGCGCTGGTTCCGCCGCCACGGCCGCAGCCAGCGCGTCGGCGTCGTTGAGCAGCACGGGCGCGAGCCGGGGGTCGTCGAGCTGGGCACCGCTGTCCAGCATCAGCTTCAGGCAGGCGGGGAAGCCGTCCGAGCGCCAATACATCTCCAGCAGATGGGTGACGGCCGGCTTGCCGTCAATTCGGGCGCGGGCATCGAAACCGGCCTCGAGAATCGCGCGGATCGCGCCGGCGTCGTGGGTCTCGAAGGCGCCGAGCAGCCGTTCGTGGAGGGCTTTCACAGCGGGCGATGCTACGCCGCCGCAGGCCTCAAGGGCAGCGCAGGAAGTTGCCCTGCACGGTGCAGCTGCCGCGCGGCCCGATCAGGTTGGGGCCGACGCGGGTCAGCGTGGCGCCATCGCTGGTGATGCAGGTTGCCGCCGTGCAATGGGTCACCGTGACGGGTGGTTCCGGGCGCGGCACGGTGACGATCACCGCGGGCGGCGCCGGCATGGCCACACGCGGCGCAGCGGGCGAAGCGGGTCGGGCTGGAGCGACCCAACTGTGCTGGGACGGCGATGGCGAGGTCGTCAGGCCGCCCAGGCAGGCATCGGCCACACGCTTTCGCACCGGCTGCAGCCTTGCGGCCACCGCCTGCTGACGCCGTTGATCCGACGGGGTGGCCGATGCAGCCGCCGAGGCGGCGATGGCGTCCTCGGCCTCTTCCAGCGCCTGCAGCGCAGTACGGCAGGCAGGCGACTTCGGCAGCTGCTCCCCGGCGTGGACCGTGCCGCCTGTCAAGGTGCACAGCAATCCACACAGGCGAACGGCTCGGGCGAAGGAATCTGCGGTCATGGCCCCTCAATCTTGCGCCGTTTCAAGCCGCCGCGCTGTAGGCCGCGGCCTGCGCCTCAGGTCCGACGCAGCCGGGGCAGGGCCAGCAAGGCCGTGAAGCCCGCCACACCCGCCAGCGCATAGCCCGCCGCGCTGGCCGCGCTCGCGTCGCCCACCAGGCCCAGCAGGTCCAGGGCCGGCACGCCGGTCTTCTGCATGTCCAGGTAGAGGGCGAACAGGAACAGGGCCAGGAAGGTGCGCGAGCCCTGCGTCAGCCGCCCCAGCAGCGTTGCCGCGGCGCTGAGGAAGAGCAGGCCTGCCACGCAGGCCAGGGCCAGCCGGGGCGCGTTCATGCCCATGTGCAGCAGGGCCGGCAAGGCCAGCAACAAGCCCAGGCCGAAGGCCGCCAGGGCCTGGCGCCAGCCGCGCTCCAGCGCGCCACCGGGCACGGCGCTGGCCAGGGCCAGGGTGCCGCTTTGCAGGTCTCGCGAGCTGACATCGGCCACGGCGATGCCCCAGGCGCAGAGCGTGCCCGCCAGCACCGCCGGCAGCAGCGCCGCAGGCACGAAGGCGCTCRCCACCGCGCCGGCCAGCATCACCAGCGCCAGCAGCGGCTGGCTCAGCAGCACCAGGCCGACGTCGGCCAGCCAGCGGCCGGGCAGGCCGGGCAACCGGGCGCCGGCGCTCATCAGCAGGGCGAGCGCACGGGTGAAGGGGCGCATCACCGGGCCCAGCAGCCATTGCAGCGCCAGCACCAGGCGCCAGCGGCCGCCCGGGTTGCGCAGCTTGACGCGGTCGGGGGCATAGCGGTGGAAGAGCAGCACGGCCGGCACCAGGGGCAGCAAGGCCACCAGCATCGCGCCCACGCGCAGGGCCACCAGTTCCGAACTCCACAGCCCCGCCGGCATGTGCAGGATCGGCAGCGTGGCGTCAAAGGGCGAGCCGCCGACGCTGATGTGGTTCACGTCCATCAGCCGGCTCACGCCCACCAGCAGTGGCGACATGCCGTTGACGTCGAACACCTGCCAGCCGCTCAGATGCACGACACCGCCTTGCCCCAGCGTCGCCGGAACGAAGGCGAACTGCAGCATCCACAGCAGCCAGTACAGGGCGTCGCCGCGCTTGCCCATCAGCGGCAGCCAGGCATCCGCCAGCACGGCCAGGCTGGCGCACAGCATCAGCCCGGGCGCCAGCCCGAGCACCAGCATCTGCAGATAGGGCAGCGGCTGCAGCGGCCCCTCACCGCGCACCAGCTGCAGCACCCACACCGTCAGCATGACGACGGCGCCGAGCGAGAACAGGAAGCCGAAGGCGCCCAGCCAGCGCGCGCCCAGCAGCTGGGCGTTGTTGACCGGTGTGGCGGCCAGCACGCCGGCCGTGCCGCAGCGCAGGTCCTCCTGGGTGCGCCCGCGCGCCAGGTAGAAGCCCGCCAGGCCGAACAGCAGCGAAGCGATCAGATTGCTCGCGAAGGCCAGGGCCTGGCTCTCGTAGGCAATGCGCTGCTTGCTCACCACCATCATGGCGGCACCGCTCTTCGGGTCCAGCACCATCAACCAGCTGACGGCCACGACGGCGAGCAGGATGACGACGCTGCTGACGCGCCGGCTGCGCAGCCGCCATTCGTTGTGCACCAGGGCCTTGTACAACGCGGTGTTCATGCACCCACCCGCGCATCGGCATAGCGTTGAGCCATCAAGGCCTCCTCGAGGCTGGCGTTGGCCGGCTCGGCCTCGGCAAAGGGGCGCGACGGGTGCGTCATGCGCACCTGCATGCGGCCGCCCTGGGGCTGGGCCTGCAGCACCTGCACATGGCCCTTCAGCGCCTCGTAGTCGGCCGGTGCGAGCAGGGCCGTCCAGACCTTGCCCGCGGCGCGTGCCAGCACGGCCTCGGGTGTTTCAAACGCCACCAGCCGGCCCTGGCGCAGGATGGCCAGCTGCGATGCCATGTTCTCGACGTCCGACACGATGTGGGTGGACACGATGACGAGGCGCTGGCGGCCGAGGTCGCCGAGCAGATGGCGAAAGCGCAGCCTCTCCTCGGGGTCCAGGCCGGCGGTGGGCTCGTCGACGATGAGCACGTCGGGGTCGTTCAGCAGGGCCTGCGCGATGCCCAGGCGCTGGCGCATGCCGCCCGAGAAGCCGGCCGCCGGGCGGTGGGCCTGCTCGTGCAAGTTCACCAGCTCCAGCAGCGTCTGCAGCCGCTGCCGATCCCGCACGCCCTTGAGGGCCGCGAAGTACTGCAGGAATTCCAGCGCCGTCAGATGCGGGTAGACGCCAAAGTCCTGCGGCAGATAGCCCAGGCGGCGGCGCATCAATTCGGGCTTGGCGACGATGTCCTCGCCGTCCAGCAGGATGCCGCCCCGGGTGGGCGGCGTCAGCGTGGCCAGCATCTGCATCAGCGTGCTCTTGCCCGCGCCGTTATGGCCGATCAGGCCGACGACGCCGGGCTGGAGGTCCAGCGACACGCCGTCCACGGCATTGAGTTTTCCGAAGCTTTTGGTGACGTCTTGAATCTGCAGCACGGCCACTCCTCGTTATGCGAATGAGCGGCAGCCTAGGGATGGCGGCAGTGATCGCCAACAGCCTCGCGACAGACCGTCGAGGGCGCGGCTCAGGCCGGCAAAAGCGCGGCCTGGGCGGTTGTCATTCGATGGTGCCGAACAGCGGCCCGAGTTCGCTCCAGCGGTCGTTGCGACCGAGGCCGGGCGAATAGAGGCTGGAGACGGCGCCGTCCAGATAGAGGGCGTCTCGGCAGTGCAATGCGTCGCGGAAATGGCTGGCGAATTCGTGCAGCGTGACCGGCCGCTCGGAGATGACGAAGACGGCCTGCGATCCCGCTGCACAGACGCCATTGCGGATGTAGCGCGACGCCGAGTTCGGGCTCAGGGCTGGGTGAATCTGGCCCTGCTTCAGCAGCAGCGGCCCGGACTGGGTGGCGAGCTTCACGCCGTCGCTTGACGGCGGGTAGTCCACCGCATCGACGACATGCGGACCCCTGGCGTCGATGAAGAAGACGCCATTGGGCTTCAGGAAGAAATTGCCCTGGCCGCCCGCAGGATTGAGGGGCGCCAGCTCGCGGCCGTCGATGACGAGCAGGCCGACCGGGCCGGCGTCGGCGTGATACATGCCGGCGTTCATGCCGAAGGCGAGCGTCTTGCCTTGTGTTTTCAGCCAGGCCGCCAGCCGGTCCAGGCGGCGCAGCGGCCTGCCCTGGTCGTCACGCCAGAACAGGCGCAGCTTGTCGGCCTCGACCCGCACGACGGTGTAGCCACCATCGCCCTGCGCCGCGCAGCCCAGGCTGGCCAGCAGCAGGCTCAGGGCGAACAGCACCCGCCTCATCGCAGCGGCCTCAACAGCTCGCGCAGGCCGTTGACATCCATCTCGTGCATCAGTGCCAGCAGCCGCCCGATCTCGCCCTTGGGAAAGCCTTCGCGCGCAAACCAGGCCAGGTAGTTGCTGGGCAGGTCGGCGATCCGCGTGCCCTGGTGCTTGCCAAAGGGCATCTCGGTCTTCACGAGCTTGGGCAGGTCTTCAGCATTCATGTCTTGAGTCGATAGCCCACCCCCGCCTCCGTCACCAGCCACTGCGGCCGGTTGGGGTCGGTTTCGAGCTTCTTGCGCAGATTGGCCATGTGCACGCGCACGTAATGCACATCCTCGGCATGGCCCGGGCCCCAGACGGCCTTGAGCAGGTGCTGATGGGTCAGCACGCGGCCGGGCGCGGTGGCCAGTTCCTGCAACAGGCGGTATTCGATGGGCGTCAGATGCAACTCCTCGCCCGACTTGATGACCGTGCGCAGCGCGCGGTCCATGGCGATATCGCCAAAGCGCAGCACGGGGTCGGCCTCGTTGCCACCACCACCGTGCCGACGCAGCTGCACGCGCACGCGAGCCAGCAGCTCGGCCACGCCGAAGGGCTTGACGAGGTAGTCGTCGGCGCCGGCGTCCAGGGCCTGCACCTTGCGCTCCTCGCCCTCGCGGGCCGACAGCACGAGGATGGGCGCCTGCGACCAGCCGCGGAACTCACGGATGAAGTCCAGGCCGTCGCCATCGGGCAGGCCCAGGTCCAGCACGACCAGCTCGGGCCGGCGCGTGGCGGCATCGATGAGGCCGCGTTGCAGCGTCACCGCCTCGAACACCTCCAGGCCCTCGCTCTCCAGCGCCATGCGCACAAAGCGCCGGATCTCCGGCTCGTCCTCGATCATCAACACGCGGGCGGCGCTCACTCGGGTTTCTCCACCGGGGGCTGACCGAGGGGAAGTTCCACTCGCACACAGGCGCCGCCGGTCGCCACATTGTGGGCGCTGATGCGGCCGCCATGCGCCTCGACGATGGCCTTGCAGATGGCCAGTCCCAGACCGACGCCGGGCGTCGCGCTCTCGCGGTCGCCACGCTCGAACTTGTCGAAGAGCTGGGCCTCGCGGCCGGCCGGGAAACCGGGGCCGCTGTCGGCCACGTCGATCTCCACATGACGGCCGGCCGTGCGCGCGCTGATGCGCAGTCCGCCGTCCGAGTACTTGGCCGCGTTCTCCAGCAGGTTGACGAGAACGCGTTCGATCAGCACGGCATCCAGTTCGACAAGCGGCAGTTCGGCCGGCAGCTCCACGATCACGTCGCGGCCCGCCAGCATTTCGTCCAGGCTGGCCAGCGCACTGCCAACCACCTCCTGCAGCGGCAGCCAGTGGCGGTTGAGCTGAACGGCGCCGGACTGCAGCCGCGCCATGTCAAGCAGATTGCTGACCAGCGCGCTCATGCGCAGGGCCGAGCGGCGCATTGCGTCGGCCACCTCGGCCTGCTGGGCCTGCAGTGGCGTCAGCTTGAGCGCATCCGCCAAGCCGACGAGAGCCGCCAGTGGCGTGCGCAGGTCGTGGGAGATGGCCGTCAGCAGCGAGTTGCGCAGGCGCTCGCTCTCGATCTGCAGCGTGCTGTGCTGGGCCACCTCGATGTAGTGAATGCGCTCCAGCGAGATCGCCAGCAGCGCCGCGCAGGTGTCGAGCAGCTCGCGCTCCTCGGGCGACCAGCGCCGGCCCTGGCCCTCCACCGCCAGCACACCACGCAGCCGCATGGGCGCGGTCAGCGGCAGCATCAGGCAGGGGCTGGCCGGCAGGGTGTCGGTGCCCTGCCCCGCCGCCTGGCCATGGTCGAAGGCCCATTGGGCGACGCCGAGGTCGGGCTGGGCGCTGGCTGAACCGGATACAGGCAGCACGGCCAGCACCTCGCGGCCCGGCGTCGCGCCAAGCGGTGGCGCCAGCACGGCCGACGCGGCGCCGAACTCGGCACGCAGGAAGCGCGTCGCGATCTCGGCCACCTGTTCGGACACCAGGGCGGCGCCGAGGTCGCGCGACATCGCATAGAGCCCCCGCACGCGCCGCTCGCGCTCCTGCGCCGCTCGCGCCTGGGCCTGCAGGCCCGCCGCCAGCTGGCCGATGACGAGGCCAACCAGCAGCAGCACGGCGAAGGTGACCAGGTATTGCGCATCGCCGACGGCAAAGGAGCCCCTGGGCTCGACGAAGGCGAAGTCGAAGGCCGCGACGCCCAGCAGTGCCGTCAGCGCCGCCGGCACGCGGCCAAAGCGCAGCGCCACACCGACGACGTTGAGCAGATACAGCATGGCGATATTGGTCGGCGCCATGAAGTCCAGCAGGGCATGGGCGATGGCCGTCGTCAGCACGACGCCGGCCAGGGCTGCCGCATAGCCGCGCAGCGCCTGTGGCGCCAGCAGGCCGCGTGGCATGCGCGCCTGCGGCTCACGCTCGCGCGCAGCGGTCGGCAGTGCGACCTGCAACACGTCCATCTCGTCGGCCAGGCGGTTCAGTGCCTCGGCCAAGGAAGGCCGCCCGGGCCAGCGCCAGGCCTGCTCGCGCCGGCCGACCACCAGGCGAGCCAGGTTGTGCTCACGCGCGTAGCCGACCAGGGCCGCGGCGACCTCGGGCGCCGACAGCTCGGCCGTGCGTGCGCCGAGTGACTGCGCCAGCTCCAGCGTGCGCTGCACACGCTGGCGGGCGGCGTCGCTCAAGGTTCGCGCTGTCTGCACGTGCACGGCATGCCAGTCCAGGCCCAGCTGCTGCGCCAGCCGCGCGGCGCTGCGCACCACCTTGTCGCTGGCCGCACCGGGGCCGACGCAGGCGAGCAGCGATTCGCGGTTGGGCCACACCGTGCCCGCGCTGTGCTCGCGGCGGTAGGCCTGCATCTGGTCGTCCACGCGGTCGGCCGTGCGGCGCAGGGCCAGCTCGCGCAGGGCCAGCAGATTGCCCTTGCGGAAGAAGTTCTTGGCTGCGCGCTCGGCCTGCTGCGGGAGATAGACCTTGCCTTCTCTGAGCCGCTGCAGCAGCTCGTCGGGCGGCAGGTCCACGACGACCACTTCGTCGGCTGCATCGAAGACCTTGTCGGGCAGGGTCTCCCAGACGCGGATGCCGGTGATGCCGCCAACAACGTCGTTCAGGCTCTCGAGGTGCTGCACGTTCAGCGTCGTCCAGACCTCCACGCCGGCCTCGCGCAGCTCCTGCGCGTCCTGCCAGCGCTTGGTGTGGCGCGAGCCGGGCGCATTGCTGTGGGCCAACTCGTCCAGCAGCAGCACGCCGCCGGGCTCTGCCGCGCTCCAGGCCAGCGCCGCATCGAGGTCGAACTCGCGCAGCGTCTGGCCGCGGTGGGCGATGTCCTTCAGCGGCAAGCGCTGCAGGTCGCGCGCGATGGCCTCGGTGTCCGCCCGCCCATGCGTCTCGACGACGCCGACGCGCACCGCCCTGCCCTGGCGCTGGGCCGCGTGCGCGGCGGCCAGCATCGCGAAGGTCTTGCCGACGCCGGCATTGGCGCCGAAGAAGATCTTCAGCCGGCCGCGCTGGGCGGCAGCTTCGTCGCGCTGCAACTGGGCCAGCAGCGCATCGGGGTCGGGGCGGGTGTCGGTCACAACCATCCGAGGCGCTTGAAGCGCCAGTACAGCGCGCCGCTGACGAGGACGATCACGGTCAGCGCCATCGGGTAGCCGAAGGCCCATTTCAGCTCGGGCATGTGCTCGAAGTTCATGCCCCAGATGCCCGCCAGCGCGGTGGAGGCCGCAAAGATGGCGGCCCAGGCGGCCAGGCGCTTGGTGACGAGGGACTCGTCCAGCGTGACGAGGGTGAGGTTGACCTGGGTCGCCGCGATGATGGTTTCGCGCGCGGCGTCGATGCTGGCCTGGATGCGCAGCAGGTGGTCGTAGACGTCGCGGAAATAGTCCTGCAGGGCCTTGCAGACGACGGGCACGCGGCCACCATGCAGCTTGGCCGTCACCTCCAGCAGCGGCGTGACCGCATGGCGCAGCGTGGCCAGGCGCTGCTTCAGGCCGAACAGGCGCTCCACAACGTCCTGGCGGTTCTGGCGGGGCTGGAACATGGTCGCCTCCAGTTGCTCAAGCTCGGCCTCGATGGCGTCCATATGAGGGAAATAGCGGTCCACGACCGCGTCCATCAGCGCATAGAAGACGAAGCCCGGTCCCTGGCGCAGCAGATCGGGCTCGCGCTCGGCACGCCCGCGCACGCCGAGGAAGCCCTGGGCGCTGCGGTGGCGCACCGACACGATGAAACGCGCGCCCACGAAGACATGCACCTCACCGACTTCCAGGCCCTCGGGGCCGTCTTCCAGCAGGTGCATGGCGGCGAACAGCATGTCGCCGTATTCCTCGAGCTTGGGACGCTGATGGCCCTTGCGGGCATCCTCGACGGCCAGAGGCGGCAGGTCCAGCTCGCGTTGCAGCAGGTCGAGTTCGGCATCGCTCGGGTCGCGCAGCGCGATCCAGACGAAACCGGCCGTGCTCTCCAAGGCTTCGGAAACGCCTTCCAGGCTCGGTTCGGCCACGACGCGGCCATCCTCGTACACGACGCTGTTGATCAGCATGGCGGTCTGCCTGGAGTCATCTTGCGGTCATCGTCGCATGCTCCAGCGCGAGATTCAGGGCCAGCACGTTTTGGAACGTCATCCTGGAAATCGCGCCGTCAAACCGCCGACAAGAAGGCGGCGGGCGGCATCAAGAAAGCATCAAGACGCTGGGGCCTGCTTCCTAGAATCGGCCCATGACCTCAAAGCACGAGCCCGGCCGCCGTCTGGCCCTGGCTCTGGCGCTTGGAACCTTGGTGCTGCCGGCCCGGGCCGCACCCTTGGTGCCCTTGTTTGTCGGCACCGGCCCGCCGTCGGACCAGACGCCGCAGATGCTGGCCTGGCTGGGCGCGCAGGCTGGACTGGGTTGGGACTACCGACCCACCCCGTGGCTGCGCGCGCAAAAGCTCACTGCGGCCGGCGAAGGCGTCATGTACGGCCTCAGCCGCACGCCGAAGCGCGAGAAGGAACTGCTGTTCAGTCTGCCGATATGGACCAACCAAACCTGGGCTGTCGCCCGTCGGGGCGACGAGGCTGCGATCAAGCGTTACGGCGACCTGGACGGCCAGGCCGTCTGCTGGGCACGCGGCTCCAGCTATGGCGAGCTCTTCAGCCAGGCAGGCCTGGGCCGCATGCAGGCCCTGGAAGCCAACGACGACGACACGGCGCTGCGCATGGCGGCGGCCGGACGCTGCCGCGCGGCGCTGATCACGCTGGAAACGGGCGACGCTGCACAGGCCGCCGGGCACCCGGCGCTGGCCCGCATGCACGAACGGGGCCTCGCCCTGGTGCCCCTGCCCCTCACGACGACCTCACTGCATTTCGCAACCGGCCACAACAGCCGCTGGGCCTGGGTGATCGAGAGGATCAACCGCGTCGTTTCGCGTTCGCGAGCCGAGCTGGATCGGCTGCGGCTCAGCGCGGCAGAGTGAGCTGGGTCAGTTCGATGCCACGCTCCCGTGCGATGGCCTCCAGCACCGGCAGCAGCGGGCCCAGCTTCTCGTCCAGCGCATCGCGCACGGTGTCGACGACGACCTGGGTGCTGCGCTCGATCTCGATGTGCACCGCGTCGCCCACGCCCTTGTCGCCAAAGGTCGTCATGCGCAGCGTCTCGGGGATGAGCCAGACCTCGAACCAGCCCGAGCCGTCGCGCTCGCGCTGGGCCTCGGCCACCGTCAGGCTGCAGCCGTTGACGCCGATATAGCCCTTGGCAAACACATAACGCATCCACGGCGCGGGCAGCGCGAAGCGGATGACATGGTTGTTGTCGGGCTTGCGGATCTGGGCGATGCGGGCGGAGACGTCGACGTGGCCGGACAGCGGATGGCCGCCGATCTCGACGCCCTCGCGAGCGGCTCGCTCGACGTTGAGCCCGGAACCCGCCATCAGGCCGCCCAGCGTGGTGAGGCTGAGGGTCTGCGCCATCACGTCGAAGCTGGCCACATCGGGCGCCGGGCGCTCCGTGACGGTCAGGCAGACGCCGTCGCAGGACACGCTGGCGCCGATGGCCAGATCCGCGTCGAAGCCTTGGGGGAACTTCAGGTGCAGGGTGTGCAGGCCCTCACGGGCCTCGATGGATTCGACGCGGGCGACGCCCTGGACAATGCCTGTGAACATGGAAAACAGGCCTCCAGGGAGGCCCTTTGAACAGCATTCGGGTCAGCTTACCAGCTCACTTCCCGGTCAGGCGTCGAGCCGATCTTGTGGATGGACAGGTCGGCGCCCTCGAACTCCTGCTCGGCGTCCAGCCGCAGGCCGGTGAGGCGCTTGATGACGCCGTAGACGACAAAGCCGCCCGCCAGCGCCCAGGCCACGCCACCCAGCGTGCCAATCAGCTGTGCGCTGAAAGACACGCCGCCGAGGCCGCCCAGCGCCTTCTGGCCGAAGACGCCACAGGCGATGCCGCCCCAGGCACCGCACAGGCCGTGCAGCGGCCACACGCCGAGCACGTCGTCGATCTTCCAGCGGTTCTGCGTCAGGGTAAAGAACTGCACGAACACCCAGCCGGCGATGCCGCCGGTGACGAGGGCGCCCAGCGGGTGCATGACGTCCGAGCCGGCGCAGACGGCCACCAGGCCCGCCAGCGGGCCGTTGTAGGCGAAGCCGGGGTCGTTGCGGCCCAGCAGCACGGCCATCAGCGTGCCGCCGGCCATGGCCATCAGCGAGTTGACGGCGACCAGGCCCGACATCTTGTCCAGCGTCTGCGCGCTCATCACATTGAAGCCGAACCAGCCCACCGTCAGCACCCAGGCGCCCAGGGCCAGGAAGGGGATGCTGGACGGCGGGTGCGCGCTCATGGCGCCGTCCTTGCGGTAGCGGTTCAGGCGCGGCCCGAGCAGCAGCACGGCGGCCAGGCCGATCCAGCCGCCCACGGCATGCACGACGACGCTGCCGGCGAAGTCGTGGAACTCGGCGCCGGTGGCCACCTTCAGCCAGGCCTGGATGCCGAAAGCCTGGTTCCAGGCGATGCCCTCGAAGACCGGATAGATGAAGCCGACGATGACGCAGGTGGCCGCCAGTTGCGGGCCAAAACGCGCCCGCTCGGCGATGCCGCCCGACACGATGGCGGGGATGGCCGCCGCGAAGGTCAGCAGGAAGAAGAACTTGACGAGTTCATAGCCGTTCTTCTGCGCCAGTTGCTCGGCGCCGACAAAGAAATGCGTGCCGTAGGCAACCAGATAGCCGACCAGGAAATAGGCCAGCGTGGACACCGCGAAGTCCACCAGGATCTTGACCAGCGCATTGACCTGGTTCTTCTTGCGCACCGTGCCCAGTTCGAGGAAGGCAAAGCCCGCATGCATGGCGAGCACCATGATGGCGCCCAGGAGGATGAAGAGCGCATCCGCGCCCTGCTTGATCGATGTCGTCTCCAACGCTGTCTCCGGCCGGCGGCTCCAGACTTGGGCGACATGCACCAAGCCGAACCAAACCGCACCGAAATTGCAAATTCGATGCCCGCTTTCAAGGCACGATTTCGCACCCGGAAAGCACCACAAACGAGCGATCAGCTCTTCTTTGGTGCGTTCAATGCACTCTTCTCGAACGCTTCCGCACTGAATCCGAGCGTCCAGTGGCCATCCGGCCAGCGGACAACCGGGCGCTTGATGACGCTGGGCTCGGCCAGCATCAGGGCCACCGCTGCGGCGTCATCCACCACGGCCGCCTTGGCCGCGTCGTCCAGCTTGCGCCAGGTGTTGCCGGCGCGGTTGACGATCCTGTCGCGGCCAAAGGCCTGGATCCAGGTGGGCAGCAGTTCCGCGGGAACACCCTGCTTCTTGAAGTCGTGGAAGGCGACTTCCAGGCCCTGGTCGGCCAGCCAGGTGCGGGCCTTCTTGACGGTGTCGCAGTTGGGGATGCCATAGACGGTGATCATGGGCGCCACCGTACCATGCAGCCATGATCGACTGGCTCGATGAAGCGACCCTTGACTTCCCGCCCAGCCACCGCGCTCTGGGCCCTGAGACGGATGCACCGGGGCTGCTCGCCGCCGGCGGCACGCTGACCCCGGAGCGCCTGCAAGCCGCCTACCGCCGCGGCATCTTCCCCTGGTACGGCCCCGGCCAGCCGCCGCTTTGGTGGGCCCCCGACCCGCGGATGGTGCTGAAGACGGCCGACTTCAAGCTGTCGCGCTCGCTGCGCAAGACGGTGCAGCGCTTTGCCACCACGCCCGGCTGCGAGATCCGCATCGACCATGACCGCGCCGCCGTGCTCAAGGCCTGCGCCAGCGTGCCACGCGAGGGCCAGTCGGGCACCTGGATCGTGCCGGAACTGCAGGCCGCCTACCTGGCCTGGCCGGCCATGCACAGCATCGAGACCTGGGTGGATGGTGAGCTGGCGGGCGGCCTCTACGGTGTCAACCTGGGGCGGATGTTCTATGGCGAATCCATGTTCATGCGCCGCACCGACGCCTCCAAGATCGCCCTGTGCGCACTGGTCTGCCTGTGCCGGGAATTCGGCATCCCCTGGATCGACTGCCAGCAGAACACGCCCCATCTGGCCTCGCTGGGTGCGGCAGAAGTCCCGCGGGCGGCTTTCGAGGACCATCTGGCCACGCATGTGGGTGAATCCAGCCCCGGGCCCTGGACCTATCATCCGGACTACTGGCACCGGTTGCTGAATTCGACGTGACTCATCCCAAAGAACTGCCCCTCGCGCAGATCCAGTTCTACGCCACGGCTGCCTATCCCTGCAGCTATGTGTCGGGCCGTCAGGCGCGCTCCCAGGTCGCCACGCCCAGCCATCTGATCCACGCCGACGCCTATTCCAACCTGGTGGCCGCGGGTTTCCGCCGCAGCGGCCTGTTCACCTACCGGCCCTATTGCGACCAGTGCCGCGCCTGCATCGCGCTGCGCGTGCCGGTCGAGCGCTTCGAGGCCACCCGCTCCCAGCGCCGCGCCTGGAAGGCCCACCGCCACCTGCAGGCCAAGGTCATGCGCCTGGGCTATTCACCCGAGCACTACGCCCTCTACCTGCGCTACCAGGCCGGCCGGCACTCCGGTGGCGGCATGGACCACGACAGCGTCGACCAGTACACCCAGTTCCTGCTGCAGTCGCGCATCAACTCGCGCCTCGTCGAGTTCCGCGAAACCATGCCCGACGGCAGCACGCCGCTGCGCATGGTGTCCATCCTGGACATCCTCAACGACGGCCTGTCGGCGGTCTACACCTTCTACGACCCGGACGTCGAGGGCAGCTTCGGCACCTACGGCGTGCTGTGGCAGATCCAGCAGGCCAAGGAGCTCAAGCTCAGCCACCTCTACCTGGGCTATTGGATAGCGGAGAGCCCGAAGATGGCCTACAAGGCGGGCTTCAGGCCGCACCAGATCCTGCAGAACGGGGTCTGGGAAGACGCGGCTTAGATCAGCCTCGAAGCCGGAACTGCAGGACGCTGACGCCTTCGGCATCCGCGATCGCAATGCGGCCGCCTTTGGCATCCAGAGCCATCGGCGGCTCGTCGACGCCGCCTGCCAGGATGCTGCTGGTGCGGCTGCCGGTCTTCAGGTGCGGCCAACTCTGCAACTCCTTGCCCGACTCGATGTCGATCAGCCGAGGATGACCGTACAAGGCCAGAACATGCCGGCTACCCACGGGCATCAAGGCACCCAGGCGGCTGGACGTCTCGACGAGGGCTGACTGATCCGGCTGGTGCAGGTCAATCACATGAAGCCGGGTGGCCTCCTGAGGACCGTCCTCCTCCTCCTCCCAACCACGCAGGGCAACGCCCATCCGATGTCTTGAAAGAAAGGCGGCGCTGCTCTCATCTGCCCACAGGTGACCGCCAGCCAGACCCTCTCCATCCAGATGGGACGGCATGGCGATGGCGGCCTCTACATCGAACACTTTGACGCTGTCAAAGGGATGCCACACCCAACCCGCGCTGATCAGGTATCGCCCGTCGGGTGACGTTGCCAACCGAGAGTGGAAGAAATCTGCTGGCTGACGTGCGTTCGACGCCGTGAGACGCTCGCCCGACGCCAAGTCTTCGATCTCCAGGCGGCAGTATTCGTCAGGGCAATGCATCAGCACGGCACGGCCCGACTTCAGGCGCGATACGGCGACCGGGTATTCATAGGCATTCGCGCAGTAGAAGCTCCGGTTGATCTCCCGGACGACCGCACCGTCGCGAAGGATCAAGCCCTTGGTGCCCGCCCTGGCATACAGCACCGCGAACTCACTTCCAGGGAGCGCAATGGCCGCATCGAATGGGAACGCATAGCGAACGCGACTGTCAGAGATCTGCCCATCGAGCTGGAATCGCCGGCCGCCATCAACCCAATCGACGAGCACATCACCATCCCAGACGAGCGAGCGAACGCCGCTGGCCGGAATCCGTGTTTCGACCGCAGCCGAGACGCCGTCGCTCAGACCAGCACCTCGACGCAGGCCGGATGCCCCAGAAAGCCCTCGGGGCTGGCGCTGCGGCCATAGGCGCCGCTCTGGTAGACGACAGCCAGATCACCGATCTCGCCCTTGGCCATGTCCATGCGGTCGGCCAGCAGGTCCAGCGGCGTGCACAGCGGGCCGACGACGCTGGCCGGCTCGGTGGCTGATTCGCTGCGGCCTTGCGGCTCGATTGAAGCCGGGTAGTTCTTGCGCAGCACCTGGCCGAAGTTGCCCGAGGCCGACAGGTGGTGGTGCAGGCCGCCGTCAGCCACCAGGAAGACCTGGCCGCGCGAGACCTTGCGGTCGACGATGCGGCTGACGTAGACGCCGGCCTCGCCGACGAGGTAGCGGCCCAGTTCGACGACAAGCTTGGCGGCCGGCAGATCGGCCTTGGCGCGGGCCTGCAGTGCGGCCAGGTTGTCGGCAATGGGCGCCAGATCCAGCCGCGACTCACCGGGGAAATAGGGGATGCCGAAGCCGCCTCCCAGGTTCAGGAACTTGACGGGCGACGGCGCGGCCTCGGCCAGTCGCAGGGCCAGCTCATAGCTCTTGAGCTGGGCTTCGCAGATGGCCTCGGCCTTCAGGTTCTGGGAGCCGGCGAACAGGTGGAAGCCTTCGAAGGCCAGGCCATCGCCACTCAACCGGCCCACCTCGGCCAGCACCTCGGGCAGGGCCTCGGCGTCGATGCCGAACTGCTTGGGGCCGCCGCTCATGCGCATGCCCGAGCCCTTGAGCTCGAAGTCGGGGTTCACGCGCAGGGCCACGCGCGCCGACAGGCCCAGGCGCTGGGAGGCGCGGGCCAGCGGCAGCAGCTCACGCGCCGATTCGACATTGACCAGCACGCCGGCGGCGACCGCCTGGCCCAGTTCGATGTCGCGCTTGCCGGGGCCGGCGAAGCTGATCTCGTGCGGGTCGGCACCGGCGTTCAGCGCCACCTGCAGCTCGCCCGCCGACGCCACGTCGATGCCATCCACCAGGCCCGCCATCAACTGGACCAGGGCCGGCATCGGGTTGGCCTTCATCGCATAGTGCAACTCGACACCCTTGGGCAGGGCCGCGCGCAACTCGGCGACGCGGGTCTTCAGCAGGCCACGGTCATAGGCATAGAAAGGCGTCTGCCCGACACGCTCCGCCAGCACCGACAGGCGCTGGCCGCCGACGAGCAATTCGCCATCGGCGTTGCGGGGAAAGAGCAGGGGCGCGTGTTCGAGGACACGCTTGGGGGGAATGGAATCGGTCATGCAGCGTGGCGCTCAAGCCAATCGGTCGAAAGGGTTTTACGGTCGATCTTGCCGTTGGGGTTGCGCGGCAGCGGTCCGCTGCGAGCGTCGACACCATGGGGCACCATGTAAGCAGGCATGCGCGCCTTGCAGGCGGCGGTCAGCGCGGCCAGGTCCAGCTCGGCGGCGCCTTCCGGCGGCGTCGCAATGACCTGGATGGCCTGGCCCAGGGTGTCGTGATAGACGCCAAAGGCCACGCATTCACCGACCAGGCCGGTGGCGTACAGGACCTCTTCGACCTCGGTGGGGCTGACCCGGTAGCCCGAGGTCTTCATCATCTCGTCGCGGCGGCCGACGAAGTACAGGAAGCCTTCGGCATCGCGCTTGACCGTGTCACCGGAGAACACGGCGAACTCGGGCAGCTGCAGGCCGCCCTCGCGCCCACCGACGCCGACGGGCAATGGCTTGTAGCGCTCAGCCGTCTTCTCGGCATCGTTCCAGTAGCCCAGGCCCACCAGGGCGCCACGATGCACCAGCTCGCCCGGCTCGTCGGCTGCGCATTCGCTGCCGTCCTCGCGCAGCACCAGGATCTCGGCGTTGGGGATGGCCTTGCCGATGGAGTCGGGCCGGCGGTCCACCTCGGCAGGTGGCAGATAGGTCGAGCGGAAGGCCTCGGTCAGGCCATACATCAGGAAGGGCTGGGCGGAAGGCGCCTTGGCGCGCAGCAGGTCCAGCGTCGCGCGCGGCATGCGGCCGCCGGTGTTGGCGAAATAGCGCAGATTGGCATCGATGGCGGCCGGCCATTCGAGCTGGGTCAGCTGGATGTAGAGCGGCGGCACGGCGGTCAGGCCCGTGACCTTCTCGCGCTCCATGGCCTTGAGCACGTCCTTGGGCAGCAGATAGTTCAACAGCGCGACGCGCGCGCCGCTGTGAAAGCCGGTGGTGAGCTGGCTGAAGCCGGCGTCGAAGGACAGCGGCAGCGCGGCCAGCAGGGTGTCGCTGGCGCGGTTTTCCAGATAGCTGGCCACGCTCTTGCCGCCCGCCACCATGTTGCGGTGGGACAGCACGACGCCCTTGGGCCGGCCGGTCGATCCCGAGGTGTAGAGGATGGCCGTCATGTCGGTGTCGATGACGCGGTGGCCGGCACGGGCGGGCGACGCCAACAGCGCGGCCCAGTCGTGCACGGGCACCGGCGCCGAGCCTGTGCCGCTGGTCAGCACCACATGGCGCAACGACGGGCACTGCGTCAGCACCTCACCCAGTTGGGCCAGGCGCTCGGGCGACGTGACCAGCACGCGCACATCGCAGTCCTGCAGGATGAAGCCGACCTGGTCGGGCTTGAGCAAGGGGTTCAGCGGCACGAAGACGCCGCCTGCCGCCGGTGCGCCAAAGCTGGCGACAACGGTCTCGAAGCGCTTTTCCAGGTAGATGGCCACCCGCTCGCCACGTGCCAGGCCGAGCTCCATCAGGCCGCTGGCGAAGCCCCGCACGGCTGCGTCCAGCTGCCCATAGCTCAGCGTTGCCGTGCCATAGGTCAGGGCCGGCGCGTCGGGCGCACGCTCGGCGGCAACGGCCACCAGCTCGTTCAACAACGTGGATTCGGGCATGGACAGGGGGCGAATCAGGGTGAAAAAAGTATCTCACGCGCCCCCGAGGCCGAGGGGTGGCCTCCCCGGAGCCGAGGGGGCAGCCGGCTAAACTGCGCGGCTGCTTTTTAGGTTGGACGCCCCAATGGACAAGGATCAGGTACTCGGCCACGTGCTGAGGCTTCTCGACGATGTGCTGAGCCTGAACGGCCGCGCCCAGACCTTCACCCGTGACACCGCCCTGCTCGGCGCCCTGCCCGAGCTGGATTCCATGGCCGTCGTCAGCCTCATCACCGGGCTGGAAGAACAGCTCGGCCTGGTGGTCGACGACGACGACATCGACGGCGACACCTTCGCCACCGTGGGTTCGCTGGCGGACTTTGTCGCCGCCCGCCTGGGTTGATCCCTCACCCGCAAGTCTTCTTCCTGCCCGCCGCCGGCGGCGAGCAGCGGCTTTGCCTCTTCCATGCGCCGGCCGGCGCTCCGCGCAGCAAGATCCTCTACCTGCACCCGTTTGCAGAAGAGATGAACAAGTCGCGCCGCATGGCGGCGCTGGCCTGCCGCGCGCTGGCCGAAGCGGGTCACGCGGTGCTGCAGATCGACCTGCGCGGCTGCGGCGACTCTTCCGCTGATTTCGGCGACGCCGGTTGGGCCGACTGGCAGGCCGACGTGCGCCTGGGGCTGGAATGCCTGGACAAGCATGCGCCCGATGCGCCCTTGTGGCTCTGGGGCCTGCGCGCCGGCTGCCTGCTGACCGCCTCCGATTGGGCACGGCCGGTCAACTACCTTTTCTGGCAGCCGATGACCAGCGGCAAGCTGGCGCTGCAGCAGTTCCTGCGCCTCAAGTTGGCGGCTGAGATGGCCAGCGGCGCGAGCAAGGGGCTGATGGAGGCGATGAAGACCGAGCTGGCCGCCGGCCGACCGGTGGACATCGCCGGCTATCGCCTCGGTGCTGCGCTGGCCGCCGGACTGGAGGGCGCCAAGCTGGCCCCCGCCGGCACACCGGGTCGCGTCGAATGGCTGGAGCTCAGCACCCGCGAGGACGCCGTACTGACGCCGGTCAGCGAGCAGGCCATCAAGGCCTGGGGCGACGCCGGCTGGGCCGTGCGCCCGCGCATCGTTCAAGGCCCCGGCTTCTGGGCCACGGCCGAGATCGAACTCGCGCCGGCCCTGATTGCTGCGACGGTGGAGGCTCTGGCATGACGCTGCCCCCACGCTCGCCCAGCGAGCTGCCCCCCGAGGGGGCTGCCAGCGGCTTCGGGCGGCCGCGCGCCGCAGGCAAGGAGTCGGTGCTCGATTTCACCTGCGAGGGCCAGCCCCTGGTCGGCATCCTGGCCGAGCCTGAAACCCAACAAGGAGGCACGCCGGCCGAAGTCGGCGTCATCATCATCGTCGGCGGCCCGCAATACCGCGCCGGCAGCCACCGCCAGTTCACGCTGCTGGCCCGTCATCTGGCGGCCAACGGCTTCGCGGTACTGCGCTTCGACTACCGCAGCATGGGCGACAGCCCCGGCGAGGCGCGCGACTTCCTTGCTGTCGACGCCGACATCCAGGCTGCCATTGACGCCCTGTTGACCGCCCGCCCGACGCTGAAGCGCGTGGCCCTCTGGGGCCTGTGCGATGCGGCCTCGGCCGCTCTGCTCTACCTGGAGTCGACCCGCGACGCCCGCGTCGCCGGTGTCGCCCTGCTCAACCCCTGGGTCCGCTCGGCCGCTTCCCTGGCCCAGACGCATGTGAAGCACTACTACTGGCGCCGCCTGCGTCAGAAGGAGTTCTGGCTCAAGCTGCTCAAGGGTGGCGTGGGCGCCAAAGCGCTGGGCGCCCTGGGCAGCAATCTGCGCCTGGCTCGCGAGGCCGGCAAAGCCTCGGACTCGCGCAGCTTCCAGGACCGCATGGCTGCCGGCCTGCGCGGCTTCGACGGCCCGGCCCTGCTGGTGCTCAGCGGCGATGACTACACTGCCCGGGAGTTCACGGGCCATGCCCAGTCCGCTGCGGCATGGGACGGGCTGCTTGCCAGCCCGAGGCTCGAACTGCATGAGATGCCCACCGCCGATCACACCTTCTCGACGATCGCGGATCAGGATGCCCAAAGCAATATCTGCCTGGATTGGTTGAGGACACGATGCCTAGCGGACCCCACCCGATGACCCCCCACTCGCCTGCCAAAGCATTCGGCGTTGCGTTGGCCCTGCTTCTCTGCACATTGCCGTTGGCCGTCGCGGCCAAGCCCGCGCCATCGCCCGAAGGCTGCGGAGAAACGCACAACCTCTACGGCCCCTTCGACTACCGCACGGCGCACCCCTCCCAGCGCTTCCTTGTCGAGAATGCCCACTTCACGAGGGGCGTCGAAACCCTGACCAAAGGCGCGACCGGCGCCTTCGGCGGCGACATCGGCTACACGCTGGCCGTCTTCCCCAACCATCCACGCGCGATCTATTCAATCGAGCGCCTCGTCGAAAGGCAGAAGGCGGACCCACCGCCGGGTGCCGACATGACGGTCGAGTGCTATTTCGTGCGCGGCATGAACTTCGTGCCGGACGACCTGGTGTTCCGTATGCTCTACGTGAGCTACCTGACTCGACGCAACAAGATCGAGGACGCCCGCCGTTTCCTCGACTACGTCGTGACACAGGCGGGAGACAGCGCACTGACCCACTTCAATGCGGGCATGCTGTATTTCGACATCAAGGACTATGACAAGGCCCTGGCTCAGGCCCATCTCGTCATGACCATGGGCATGACGCGCACGGAACTGCGCGACCGGCTGACCTCGGTCGGGCGCTGGAAGGAGCCGGATCCGGCGCCTGCCGCCGAAGCAGCCGCATCGGCCGCCTCGCAGACCTCTCCCTGACTTCCGCCCCATGCCTCGCGTCAACATCGTCGTTCCCGCCTACAACGCTGAAGCCTTCATCGCCGACACTGTCCGTTCGGCATTGCAGCAGACCTTCACCGACCTCCAGGTCACGGTCATCGACGACGGCTCCAAGGACGCTACCGCCTCACACGCCGCCCTGGACGACGCGCGCGTGCGTGTCATCTCGCAGGAGAACCGCGGCATGTCGCGCTCTCGCAATCGCGGCATGGCCGAAGCGGATTCGGAATTCGTCGCACTGCTCGATGCCGACGACCTGTGGCACCCGGAGAAGCTGCGCCTGCAACTGCAGGCCCTGCAAGACCGCCCCGACCACGACTTCTGCTACACGGCCTTCGAGGTCTGGCATGGTGAGCCGCGCCCCGGCTTCTTCCAGGAACCTCGCAGTGGCCGCATCGACGAGACGCTGTCCGGCTGGATCTACCCTCGCCTCATTCTCGACAACCATGCCCTGCCCTCCTCCGTGCTGTGGCGGCGCAGCGCCTGGGACCGCATGGGCGGCTTCCTGACGGATCACCAGCAGACGGACGATTGGGAATACCTGGTGCGAGCCAGCACCCAGCACCGCTTCGTGCGCCTCGCCGAGCCCTTCGTGCTGTATAGGCAGCACCCGGCGTCGCTGTCCAAGCGCGTGCCAGCGACCAACATCACCGAGCTGATGCGCGCCGACCTGATCCGGCGCTTCGGCATGAGCGCACCGGCCGGCAACCCCATCGACAACAAGGCGCTGCAGGCCTTCCAGCACCGCGGCTGGGCCAATTTCGCCGACGCCCACTGCGTCAAGGGTGACCTCGGACTGGGCCTCAAGACCTTTGGCAAATTGCTCGCCAGCGGCCCCTCCCGGGCAAGCACCTTGTCCAAGGCGTGCAAGTCGCTGGTGCGCCGCTGGATTCCGAAAGACTAGGGCCTGTCAACACTACGGCAGCAGGTCGCGTTGTGGCCAGAAAGCCCGTGAGCAAGGCGCGAAACGAAGCTGGGGCAGTGCGCCTTGATTGCCCTCTGGCGGAAGGCCTTCGCGGCCTACTGCCGTAGCGTTAACAGGCCCTAGCGGTTGCGTTCGACCACTTCGCGGTAGACCTCGAAATGCCGCTCGACGCTGCGGCGCCATGAGAAACCCCGTACCCAGGTCGCCGCTGCAGCGGCCCGCTCGGCTCGCGCCGCAGCCGGCAGCGCCAGCACTTCGCGCAGGGAGGCCAGCCAGGCGTCGAAGTCCTGCGCCTCGTTGGTCCAGGAGAGCGGGCCGACGAGATCCACCAGGCTGCTGACGGGGCTGAACAGCACCGGCGTGCCGGCCGCCTGGGCCTCGACAGCGGGAAAGCCGAAGCCTTCGTAGAGCGTGGGATAGATGGCCGCCTGCGCGCCGCGGTAGAGCGAGACGAGCTCGCTGTCCTCCAGGAAGGGGGCGAAATGCACACGCCCGCGCAAGGCCTCCGGCACGCGCTCCAGCGGCGCCGTGCCCGCGCCAAAGCCGCAACCGACGAGGTGCAGGTCGTCGCGGCCGCTGCGGGCCAGCAACTCCAGCGCCCAGTCGAAGCGCTTGCGTGCCTGCGCGCCACCGAGGTAAAGCAGATAGGGCGCATCACCCAGCGATTGTTGCAGAGCGGCCGGCAGCGGCGCGTGCGCGTCGCTGAAGAACTCGTCGGCGATGCCGTGCGGGATGACCGTCAGGCGGTCCGCCAGGAAGGGCCAGCGCGCGACGATGTCGCGCCGCGACGACTCGCTGATGGTGATGAGGTGCGCACAGCGCCGCAGCGCCACGCCCTGCACGTCGTGCAGATAGAAGCGGTTCAAGCCGGACGTGTCTTCCGCCCATGGCACCGTGTCGTGGATGGTCACGATGGTGGGGACGGGCTGCCAGATGGGCGCGGTGTTCTCGGCGCAGTGCAGCAGTTGAATGCCACCCTGCCTGAGCTTCATCGGCAGCCCCAATTGCTCCCAAAGGTGAAAGCGGTCGCCGCGGAACTCGAACACTTCGGCGCGGCCCAGCAGCCCTTCGGGGACGCGGAACGGCAGCGCCGGGTCGTGTCCATAGGCGGTCCAGCGCAGCCCGTCCGTAGGGCGGGAGTTGCGCAGCAGCTCCTGCACATAGCGGCCCGTGCCGCGCAGATGCTTGACGTTCAGGGTGCGGGCGCACATCGCCACATGCAGATTCATGGGGGCGTCTTCAGGGAGCTGAGGTGAGGGGTCGGCGCAGATGGGCTGCCAGGCGCAGGGCCAGGGCGGCGATCGTCAGGCCGGTATTGGCGATGCCGCTGGCCGGAATCAGCGAGCCATCGCAGACATGCAGATTGCTCAGGCCATGGACGCGGGCGTCGGCATCGCAGACGCCGCCTTCGGCATCGGTGGACAGGCGGGCCGTGCCTGAATGATGGGCTGCTGAGCGCAGCTCACGCTGCCAGCCGCTGAACACGCGGGAGCGCCGCGTCACCGGCGCCAGCCAGGCCAGCACATCCTGGACCGAGGCCTCGAGCTGACCCAGGAACTCCTCGGGCAGTTGCCAACGGCGGACCCGGACTTCGCCGCCACCGGACGGGTCGCGTTCGCTCCAGATCGACAGATCGGCCGTCGTCGGCATCTGGGCGCACAGCAGCAGCGTGTAGTGCCGCGTGGGCAGATGGATGCCGAACTTGAAGGACAGGATGTCCAGGATGTCGTCCCAGTGACCGAACAGCCTGGCGTAGTGCAAGGGGTTCCACGGGCTGCGGCGCAGATCGTTCAGCACCGTGCCCACGCGCTCGCGACGGCTGTTGCGGTGGTAGTTGGCCGCGGGGCGCAGCTGGAAGGAGATATGCAGTCCGGCGCGCTTGACCACCATCGGCAGGCGCAGATTGCCGTCCGTGCCCGGCACGCGATAGTTCCAGAGCTTGTACAGCGGCACCGTGACTTCGACCTCGCCGACGAAGCCCATGGGATGGTCTTCGTAAAACGCCCCAGCATGACGCAAGGCTGGAAGCGCAGTCCRCGCCGCCAGCTTCTGCAGCAACACCGGTGACCCGAGCCCACCGGCACACAGCACGAACACGTCTGCGGCCAATTGGCGTTGTTGCCCGCCCTCCATCACGCTGAGACGGGCAATGCGCGATCCGGTCTCGTCCAGTTCGAAATCCACCGCATCGGCGCGCACCAACTCGACCCGGCCTTGCAGGCCCAGGCTGTCCCAGACATTGCGCGGCCAGCGTGGATAGTACAAACCCTGAAGCAAGCCCTCGGGCAGACCCAGGCCCAGGTATTTGCGGCGCAGCTCGGCGATGGCCGCCCGAACCGGTGTGAGGCCAACCCCGGCCAGCAGCGCAAAGGCCTGCTCATACCAGGCGTCAAGCGTCGATTTCGGGAACGGCCAATGGGTGGCGAAGATCTCTTCGTCGATTTCGATCAGCCCGTTGTGCCACAGCTGCGTCGTGCCGCCGAGGCCCGCGCCGACATGCGGTTCCGTGACGGCGGGAACGCCGGTATCCACGACCGGATAGCGCCGGTCATCAGCCGTGGCACCCCGCTCGACGAGCACCACCTCGTGGGAATCCAGCAGGGCATGCGCGAGCACGCATCCCCCCAGCCCGGCGCCGACGATGACGGCGCGGGGTTTCATCGCGGCAGCTGGCCCTTGGCGAGCAGCCATTCGCGGGACAGCACCAATCCCTGTTCGAAGTCGACACGCGGCGACCAGTCCAACAGCCGCTTGGCCTTGTCGTTGGCAAAGGTGATGGGGAAGGTTTCACGCCTCACTCGGCCCAACGGTGGCCACGGCGCTACCGGGGGCCGCCAGCCGGCCAGGCGCTTGAGCTTGCGCAGCACACGGGTCGGCAAGCCGCCCACCGGTTCCGGCGGGTGCGCCGCCCACCAGGCCTCGGCGTCGGCAGCGGAGCGGCTGACGAAACGCGGGGACGGCTCCACCATGGCGGCGAAACCACGGATGAACTCGCCCCAGGTGATGGAGCGGTCCGCATTGATGAACATGGCTTGACCGAGCGCCGCCGGGCTCACCAGCGCCGACGTGATCGCATCGCAGACGTCGTCGACAAACACCGCATTGCAGACGCCGCGGCCGTCATCGAACAGCGTCACTTCCCCGGCGCGCGCCTGTTCGAGCACCTGGCCTTCGAAATGACCGCCCAGGCCATAGACCACCGTGGGCCGCAAGATGACGGCCGCGAGGTCGCCGCGGTCGATGGCAGCCTGGACGATCTCTTCCTGCTCGGCCTTGGAATCGGAATAGCCCTCGTCGTAGCGGCCGATGCGCGCGGTGTCCTCATGCGCCGCTTCGACGCCGGGCCGCGGGCCATGGACCGACATCGTGCTGATGTGCACGAAACGACCCACCTTCTGCGCCACGGCCGCCTCGACGAGGCGCCGCGTCACTTCCGGGCCGCGATTGCCGTGCGCAAGATGGATGACGGCATCGCAGCCCGCCAGCGCCTGCGCGGCGGCTCCCGGCGTGGCCAGATCGGCGGCCACCGAAGCTCGCCCTTGCGCCTGCAACGCGGCCGCCCCGGCCGCGCTGCGGGCCATGGCGACATAGGGCTGCCCGCCCTGGGCGTCCAAGCGCTCGCACAGACGATTGCCGATGAAGCCCGAAGCGCCCGTGATCAGGCAGCGCGTCGCGCGCGAGTTGGCATGGCTCATTCGTTGCAGACCGGCAATCAGGAAGAAGAGGGAGGTGGGTTCAGGCGGCACGATGCCCCCACCCCCGGCGGTCGGCGATCATAGGGGACCGAGGCAGCTGCCGGCGCCGGCGCTTCGCCCAACTGCGGGGAGGCTGGCGGGGCTATCCCGCGCCTTCGCGGACTACACTTCCGCGCCCCTTGGCTGCCCGCTCGACCGCAGAGCACGGCCGGATACCACGCCTGCACCCGGCAGCCTTCCGGTGAATCCGCTCGAATGTTCGAACCATCGCCGTCATCATCTGGATCCGAAGCCGCGCTGCCGTTCTCGCCTGGACGCTTGGGGCCCGGCCGTGCCTGAAGTGATCGCAAGCCCGTCCATGTCAACCGATCAGCCAGTGACGGACACGCCGACCTGGCGCTGCGAGCCGCTCGATGCCGCGACGGGCCTGGGTGCCTATCGCGCAGCCTGGGATGCCCTCAACCAGCGCCTGATGGCTGGACACGGCATGCTCGACAGCGTCTTCGTTGACGGCCTGATCCGCCAGTTCGGCGAGAACGGCGTGCTGCTGGCCCGCGCCGAGGTCGGTGGCGCGCCGGTGGCGATGCTGCTGCTGAGCGCGCAGGCGCGTGGCCTGGGCGTGTGGTGCAGCTTCATGCCGTCGCAGACCCAGATCGGTCCCAGCCTCGTCCCGCCCGGGTTGGATCTTCGCGGCCTGTTCCCGCTGCTGCCTGGCTATGCGAGCGAGCTCGACCTGCTGTGCAACGACCCCCGCTTCGGCGACTTGCGCGAGTTGCCCCGGCTGCCCGTGCAGAGCCAGCCGCACGCGCTGACGATGAGCGTGGGCCTGAAGGGCAGCTTCGACGACTACTGGGCTCAGCGACCGCGCAAGCTGATCCAGAACATGCGCCGCTACATGCGCCGGCTGCAGTCCGAACCCGGCGGGGAGCGGCTGGTGGTCGTCGGTGAGCCCGAGGCCATGGCGGCGGCCGTGGAGCGCTATGCCGTGCTGGAGACCAGCGGCTGGAAGGGCCGCGAAGGCACCGCCATCAGCAGCGACAGCCCGCAGGGCCGCTTCTACGCCGACGTGATGCGCGAGTTCGCGGCGCGTGGCGAGGCCCTGGTCTACGAACTCTGGTTGGGCGATGACCTGCTCGCCTCGCGCATGCTGCTGCTGCGCGACGGCATGGCCGTCATGCTGAAGACGGCCTTCCATGAGCAGTTCGAGCGCTTTGCGCCGGGCCGCATTCTGTTGCTGCGCACGCTGGAAGACCTGTTCGCGCGTGCGCCGGGTGGTGTCGTCGAGTTCTACACGAATGCCGAGGCCGATCTGCTCGCCTGGTCGACATCGCAGCGCTGGATCAACCACGTCAGCGTCTACCGCCACGCCGGCCTGCCGGCCCTGTACAGCCTGCTCAGGCGCGGCAGCCGCGGCTGGGGCCGGCGCAAGCAGCTTCGTGACGTCAACGCCAACGCCATGGTGGAGCGCAGCGGCGCCGCGGTCGAGCGTTTCAATCACCCGCGAGAACTGCCCGAGGACGCCATCGCTCTGCTGCTGCGGCGCGAGCAGGACTACGTCGAATTCGGCGCTGACTGGTTCGGCCTGTTGCGCGACACCGTCTTCCGCGAAACGCCGCAAGCGGCCTTCTATGTGCTGAAGCGCCACGGCCGCACGCTGGCAGTGCTGCCCATCGGCACCCAGCAAGGCGAGGCCGGCCCGGAGGTCGGCGCGCTGGCAAATTTCTACACCACGCTGTATTCGCCGGCCCTGGAGGACGACCTCGCAGCCGAGGACCTGCTGCCGTTGATGCTGGCCATGCGGCGTGATCACCGCGGCACGCCGGCCTATCGCTTCTGGCCGATGGACCCGCAGACGCGCGAGTTCCGGTTGCTGCGGGACGCGCTGCGCCTGGTCGGGCTGAGGCCCCGCGAGTATTTCGCGTTCGGCAACTGGTATCTGCAGGTCGACGGTGACTGGCAAACCTATCTGAAGAATCGCACCGGCCAACTGCGCAGCACCATCAAGCGCATGAGCAAACGCCTGGCGAGCGAGGAAAACGGCCGCCTGGAGATCATCCGGGACGAGGCCGACGCCGAGCGCGGCATCGCCGCCTACGAGGCGGTCTACGGCGCCAGCTGGAAGGTGCCTGAGCCTTTTGTCGAATTCATTCCCGGCCTGATCCGCCTGTGCGCCCGCCGCGGCTGGTTGCGCCTGGGCCTGGCCTGGATCGGCGACAAGCCCATCGCGGCCCAGCTCTGGATCGTCAACGCCGGCCGCGCCCACATCTACAAGGTCGCCTACGACGAGGCCTTCAAGGCCATCGCACCGGGCACCCTGGTCACGGCCCTGTTGCTCGAAGAGGCCATCGAGCGCGACAAAGTCTCCGTGGTGGACTATCTGATCGGCGACGACGCCTACAAGAAGACCTGGATGAGCCACCGCCGGGAACGTTTCGGCCTCGTCGCCTACGACCCGCTGACGCTGCGCGGCCTCATCGGCCTGGCGCGCCAGGCCGTTGGCGAAACCTGGCGCCGGCTGCGCCCCAAAACGACGCCACCCCACGACAATTCGGCCGCCTGAATTCAACACGACAGCAAGAGATGCACGCC